>JAEUVS010000127.1 GCA_016786745.1 Chitinophagaceae bacterium
GGAGGTCGCGGTTCCATTCGATGGCATTCATCGCCAGGTCGAGGTGGGAATCTATTATGAAGATGCTATTGTTCATTCGAATCGTGCGATAATTTTTTATCCACCACGTCAACAGGATATTTCAATGCGAGTTCTCTTATATCAAAAGAAAATTCAGTGAATGTTTCTTCCCACAATTTTGCTTCCTCCGGGGTGTAATTATAAAAGCCTTTTCCATTCGCCACTCCCCTGCCTCCCTTCTTCACTATATCATCTATCAGGGCGGGCACGGTTGTACTGTTGCTTAACGTAGGGAACAGATCTTTCATCACGTTATGATATGCAGGCACTCCCGTAAGATCCATCCAGCGGAACACACCCACCAGCGTCATCCAGTATCCCGGGTTGTTACGGCATGCGCGGTCAATGTCCTCGATAGTTGCATAACCGTTTTCAACAAGATAAAATGCCTCGCGGTACATCGCGTACATCAACCTGTTTGTAATAAATCCCCTGATATCTTTTCTTACAAGGGTCGGTTCTTTTCTCCATTTATGCGATAGCTCATACAAATATTCTCCTTTCGCGATATTGCTTAATTCTCCGCAAATAACCTCAAGAAAACGGGTTGTATGAGAGGGCTCTGCCCAATGCAAACCGAAAAATCTGTCGGGATGCAATGTGAGTTTTTGCAAAATGCTTATCGGTATGGCAGAAGTATTTGAAACGAGCAGCGCGTCTTTCGCAATCACCGACTCGATCTTTTCGTACACCGATTTTTTTATCGTTTCGTTCTCGAGTGTACACTCTATTACCAGCCTGCATGGCTTCAGCAAAGCATAATCCATCGAAATAGTGAGCCTGCTGAAATAATGTTCCGGTTGTTCTGTAATCAGACCCTGTTCGAGCGAATGCTGCAAATGATTTTTTATCCGTTTCTCCGCATGCTGCAGGTCATCGCTGATGGGCGCTATCGCCACAACGGGATGGCCTGCCATCAACAGGCACGTCGCAATGCTGCATCCCATCAATCCAAGCCCTACTACCGCCACCGGAAGGTTGGCCGTATCAATTGAACTTTTACTCATCATTATAATTTTATCACCTGACCGGTTCTTACTGATTCATCAGACGCAAACGCGATCCTTAAACTGTTTACGGCATCTTCCGCATGCGCGGCAAGGTCGAGGTTCTCATGAATCGCTTTCAAAAAATATCGCTGCTCCCTGTTACATAGCTCCTGGTGATCGGGTTCATCGTCGAGATTGATCCAGGTGTCTTCTTTTGCAAACTTTTCGTTGCTGTCGAGATCAGCATGATGCAAACGAAGCGACTCTGTTTTGGTATGCGCTTCGATAGATTGCGACTTACCGGAACCCGACGCATCTTTGGCAACAATCGACAACGATCCTTTCGGACCAATCACATCTTTTACAAAGAAAGCTGTTTCACTCACCATCGGTCCCCATCCTGCTTCGTACCATCCGACAGAACCATCTTCGAAGCGAATTTGCAATTGTCCGTAGTTGTAATTGTTTTTTGGTATTTCATCGGTAAGGCGCGCGCCGATGGCATATACCTGTGTGGGTTTCGAGCGCGTCATCTGGCACATTACATCTATGTAGTGTACCCCGCAATCAACAATGGGGCTGAGGCTGTTCATCAGGTTGCGATGGAGCGTCCACATGCTGCCATCACTCTGCTGGTTAAGATTCATGCGCATTACAAGCGGCTTGCCGAGTTTTGCTGTTAACTCAACAAATTTCTCCCAGGAAGGATGGTGTCGGAGAATATATCCGACCACGAGTTTTTTGTTTGCTTTCCTGGAGGCAGCTACTACACGTTCCGCGCCCTCAACAGTGGCGGCGAGTGGTTTTTCGATAAACACATGACAACCCGCTTCAAATGCTTTCACCGCAAATTCCTCGTGCGTATCCGGCCATGTTGAAATGCAAACCGCGTCGGGTTTTGTTTCGCGCATGGCTTCGTCCATCGTGTTAAACAATCTGTATTTGCCTCCCAGCTTTTTGTTCAGCACTTCTTTTGTTTTGCCTTTTGATACAAGACCGCAGATTTCGAAACCATCAAGATGATGGTATGCGGTCGCGTGCGATGAGCCCATATTTCCGCATCCAACTACAAGCACACGGACCACTTTTTTAACTTCTGACATATGAAAATTAGTAAAGGATTAAAATGCAAACGGTTGCATAAATAGAAAGATAATATTTGAATCAACAAAATATCAAATAACCGTTTAATTAACCGGTATTTTCGTGAAATTTGAGTTAGATTTATTGCTTTGCCGCATATGAAACCGAGCCTCAGCGAGGTTACATCCGGCCGTTGAAAAAATTTCCTTGCACGGATGAAACTGATGAATAAAAAGAAACTTGTTTTTCTTGTCGCGATCGTTGCCATAGGATTCGTCGTTGTGCGATTCACCACATCAGACAGGCAGGTGGATTTCAGTACCGACGTAAAACCCATCCTCAACAAAAAATGTATCACCTGTCATGGCGGCGTACGTGCGAAAGCCGGGTTCAGTGTTCTGTTCCGCGAAGAGGCACTTGCGAATACAGAATCAGGAAAACCTGCGATCGTTCCCGGGGATCCTGATGCCAGCGAATTGATGCGGCGCATTTCAATCGACGATCCTGAAGAAAGAATGCCCTATAAACACGAACCGCTCAGCAAGGAAGAAATCAGCATTTTCAGGAAATGGATTAAACAGGGGGCCAGGTGGGGCGATCACTGGGCATATGTTCCAGTTAAACCTCAAACCGTTCCTGATGTTGAAAGCCCCTGGATTATCAACGACGTTGACAAATTTATTTATCAAAAACTCGAAGAGCAGGAAATAGAACCATCGGCGCTGGCTGATAAAGCAACGATACTAAGAAGAGTGAGTCTCGACCTTATCGGAATGTATCCTTCAAAAGAAACCGCAAATAAATTTTTAACCAGCAACGATCCTAAAGCATACGAAACACTTGTTGACAGCCTGCTCGCCTCAAAACATTTCGGGGAAAAATGGACCTCCATGTGGCTCGACCTTGCGCGTTATGCGGACAGTAAAGGTTATGAAGCCGATCACGAGCGACAAATTTGGGAATACCGCGACTGGTTAATAAAAGCATTCAACGACGACAAACCGTACGATGTATTTCTCACAGAACAACTCGCAGGAGATTTGCTGCCCAATCCTACCGACGCGCAATATGTTGCAACAGCGTTCAGCAGGAACTCAATGAACAACGACGAAGGCGGAACGGACAACGAGGAGTTCAGGGTAGCAGCGGTAATCGATCGCGTGAACACAACATGGGAAGCATTGATGGGAACAACCTTCGGATGCGTGCAATGTCATAGCCATCCGTACGACCCTTTCAAACACGATGAATATTACAGCTTCCTCGCCTATTTTAATAATACGCGCGACGAGGACCAGCCACCTGAATTTCCCGTTTACAAACTTTTCAACGACACGCTTAAACAGCAGTTGAATAAATTGGTTAGCTGGGTGAAAGAAAATTCCAGTGAAGAGGACGCGAAGGAAATCAAACTCTTCCTGCAAACATCGCAACCGGCGGTGTATGGTTCCTCTACCGACAGTATTAAGAACGGGTTTATATCCGGCAACAACGGACCGCTCGCACTGCACCATAACGGGAGTTTCATGCTGAAGAAAATCAATATGGATGGAAGAAACCAGGTGATATTCCGGTATTTCGTGTTGCAAAATGGCGCGACAATTTCAGCGCATCTCGATTCTCCCAATGGACCCGTAATAGGCAAATGGAACGTTCCGAAAACCAAGGGCACACAACTTGGCACCTTCGAAGTAAAAACGGATAACGGGATACACGACATCTATTTCACTTACGAAAACAGGGCGTTTGCCCATGACGAAGAACAGGATAGAATTTATATTGAATTCGTAGCGCTCACAAAAGATCTTCCTGCGAAAGGCACACCGGCATACGCTGCCAATAAAAAAATATACTGGAAGCTGCTCGAAACACCGCAGGATAATGTGCCCGTGATGGTTGAAAATCCAAAGGATTTTCATCGCAAAACATTTGTTTTCGAAAAAGGAAACCGTTTCACCCCGGGCAAAGAGGTACAACCTGGCGTGCCGAATTCTCTTGCCGCAGCTATGCCTAAGGATGCGCCGAAGAACAGGCTCGGCATGGCGATGTGGCTGACCGACCAAAAAAATCCGCTCGTTTCGAGAACCGCCGTAAATCGTTTTTGGGAGCAACTTTTCGGAACCGGTTTGGTAGAAACGCTGGAAGACATGGGCACGCAGGGCACATTGCCAACGCACCAGGAACTGCTCGACCACTATTCATGGAAAATGATGAATGATTATAAGTGGAGCATGAAGCGGCTCATAAAAGAATTTGTGATGAGTGCAACGTATCGACAGGATTCAAAAGTTCGTGACGATTTAAACGAGAAAGACCCTAACAATAAATATTACGCCCGCGCTCCGCGTTTGCGTTTGCATGCGGAGCAGGTGCGCGACCAGGCATTGTGCGTCAGTGGAATGTTAAGCGATAAAATGTACGGTCCCGGTGTGATGCCGTGGCAGCCTGCGGGCATCTGGATGAATCCGTACAACTCTGAGAGCTGGAAAACGAGCGAAGGCGAAGATCAATATCGTCGTTCCGTGTACACTTATGTGAAGCGTACAGCAGGTTATCCTTCCGCTATTACATTCGATGGCTCGCAGAGAATTGTTTGTACACCGCGCCGTATCCGTACAAACACTCCGCTGCAGGCGCTGGTAACTTTAAATGATTCGGTGTATGTTGACCTGGCAGGACACTTCTCTTCAAGGATGGCTAAAGAAGGAGGAAATGATGTGAAGAGCCAGATAGCAAAAGGTTATGAGATGATGTTGTACAAGCCTATTCCGCAGCAAAAACTAGATGTATTCCTAAACCTGTACGAGAAAGCTGTAGCAGAATTCAAAACCAGCGACAGTGCAGCCGTAGCTTTTACAAAGACTGTCGGCAAAACAAAAGAGACACCGGAAAAAGCGGCACTTAAACTTGTTGCCAATGCAATGTTGAACATTGATGAGGTGATCACAAAAAATTAAGAAATGACTCAAAAGGAACTTAATATCCAGAAGTTGTTGAACGAGGCACGCGAAAGGTCGCTGCACGCGCATACACGAAGACATTTTCTTAAAGAATCCGCGATGGGCCTTGGCGCATTGGCTATGGGAGCATTGCTGGGAAGCTGTGGCAGCCGTGGCGCCGCCTCACCCACCGTGATGTTTGACCCTGCAAGACCATTATTGCCTAAACCTCCGCATTTTCCAGGCAAAGCGAAAAGTGTCATATTCCTGCATATGGCTGGCGCGCCGTCGCAGTTGGAACTGTTCGACTACAAGCCAGCGCTGATGAAAATGGATGGACAGGATTGTCCGCAGTCTTTTCTCGAAGGAAGACAGTTTGCATTTATCAGGGGTATACCAAAAATGCTTGGCCCCCAGGCGAACTTCGCGCAGCGCGGCCAGAGCGGTGCATGGGTAAGCGACAGGCTTCCGCATTTTTCAACAGTAGCCGATGAAGTTTCTTTCCTGAAGGCGATGACGACCGACCAGTTTAACCATGCGCCGGCGCAATTGCTTGTTCATACGGGCGGACCAAGATTGGGACGGCCGAGTATAGGAAGTTGGGTGACGTATGGACTGGGAACAGAAAACCAGAATTTGCCAGGCTTTGTGGTACTCACAAGCGGAGGCAATAACCCCGATGCAGGAAAAAGTGTTTGGGGAAGTGGATTTCTTCCATCGGTTTACCAGGGTGTGCAGTGCCGCAGCGATGGCGACCCGGTGTTGTTTATAAAAGATCCCGATGGCGTTAACCGTGATTTGAGAAAAGCATCGATCGACGCGATCAACAACGTGAACAAACAGGAATTTGAAGAATACCAGGACCCTGAAATTCTTTCGAGAATATCACAGTATGAAATGGCTTACAGGATGCAGATTACTGCACCGGATGTAATGAACATTAACAACGAGCCGGAATATATTCATGAGATGTATGGAACCAAACCAGGTAAAACATGCTTTGCGAATAATGTACTGCTCGCGCGGAAACTGGTTGAGAAAGGCGTACGTTTCGTGCAGTTGTTCGATTGGGGATGGGATAGCCATGGCGCCGGCGCCAATGAAGCCCTGAACTTAGGATTTATCAATAAATGCAGATCGGTAGACAAGGCGATGACCGCTCTCCTGCTCGATCTTAAGCAAAGAGGATTACTCGAAGAAACGCTCGTTGTATGGGCCGGCGAATTCGGGCGTACACCGATGCAGGAAAGAAGAGATGGAGCTGTAAATCCGTTCAAAGGAAGGGACCACCACACGGAAGCGTTTACGGTATGGCTCGCGGGTGGCGGAATCAAGAAAGGATATACACATGGCGAAACTGATGAAATCGGGTATACAACTGTGAGTGGCAAAACCGATAATCACGACCTGCAGGCTACGATCCTTCACCAGCTTGGCTTCGATCACGAAAGATTTACGTATCCGTTCCAGGGAAGGCCGTTCAGGCTCACGGATGTGGCCGGAAAAGTAATTCATGATATCATCGCATAACCAAAATTCAAATCACCGGCTGCCGTTAAATGCAATTTCTAGTATTGTTTGACTTTACAGGTCGGTTGCATCCTGCAATCGTACACCTTCCGATAGGTATTTTACTCCTGGCATGTTTATTCGAACTGCTGACACGCAATGGAAAGTATCCTGCTGTCAGGCCCTTTATCCGCACGATGGTATTCTGGGGGGCGCTCGCTGCTATCGCTGCAGTGATCTCCGGTTTGCTTCTCCAGGATAGCGGTGAATATGAGGAAGAATATGTTGACCCGCACGAGATCGTCGGCATCACATCGGCATTCCTGGCAATTGCACTGTACATCTTTTACAGAACCAACGTCAGGAGAGTTTTTATAAAAACAGCGTCGTTTATTGTGCTCATCATGATCGCTGTAACAGGACACCTTGGTGGCAATGTTACGCGCGGACCGGAATTTCTACTGGAGCCTTTCAACCAATCATCGGATAAAATAATTGCTGTAAAACCCGTGCCCGACATACAGAACGCACAGGTGTATAACAACGTGGTACAACCGATCCTGCAGGAAGGGTGTTATAACTGTCACGGTCCTAAAAAGCAAAAAGGTGAACTACGGCTCGACACCAAGGATCACATTATGAAGGGGGGCAAAGAAAAGAAAGCAGTTGTAGCCGGCAAGCCGGAGGAAAGCGAAATGATCAAAAGACTGCTCCTTCCCCTCGACGATGAGGACCACATGCCGCCAAAAAATAAACCACAGCTGAGCAAACAACACATTGCGGTGCTGCAGTGGTGGATTAACACCGGAGCTGAATTCAGTAAGAAAGTAAGCGAAGTGAAACAACCCGAAAATATTAAACCGGTCTTGCTGGCGATAGAAACAGGTGTTATTACCCCGGATGAAGAAATTACAGAGGTTCCCGAAGAACCCGTGAATCCAGCTGATTCAGCAGTTGTGAGAAGGTTATTTAATAATGGAGTGATGGTGATGCCGGTGGCGCGAAACAGCAACTACCTTTCAGCAACATTTGTTACGGCGGCGAATAAAGCCGACTCGCTCGTAAGACTTCTCGGCGATCTGAAAAAACAACTTGTTTCACTAAAGCTCGACGATTCAAACGTTAACGATTCATCACTTACCACTGTTTCGGAATTGACAAACCTGCGCAGGCTTCATATCAGCAATACAAAAATCACCGACCAGGGCGTAGCGAAACTGGGTAAGCTAAAAGACCTGATTTCGTTAAATCTTGTAGGTACACAGGTGACTGCAAAAGGGATAGTGGCACTGAAAGATGTAAAAACGCTGAAGTATATATATCTCTACAAAACTTCGATTACAGCGGCCGAACGTGAAGAGCTTAAAAAGAATTTCCCTGAAACTATTCTCGACTTCGGCAACTACACGTTGCCTATGCTTTCAGGGGATACGACGGAAATCGATCTCAATGTGCGGTAAATAATTTCCTGCTAATTTCGGGTACATGAGTGACGCCGGCAACATCGCAACGAAAAGGTTGAGAATAGCAGAAATTATTGAAGAAACACCCGACACAAAATCTTTTGTGCTCGAGCCCTGCGATGGAAAAATCGGGTATAAGGCCGGTCAGTTCCTTACTTTCTTATTTAAACGGTTTACTGGAGATGTGGTGCGCAGAAGCTATTCAATGTCATCATCACCAGAGTTGAACGACCCGCTTACCATCACCGTAAAGCGGATTGTTAATGGCGAATTTTCGCGCTACCTTCACGACAAAGCAGAAATTGGCGACGAAGTTGAAACGATCGGCGCATCGGGATTTTTCGTTCTTCCGGAAAAGCCGGAAGCATACAAACAATTTGTATTCCTGGCAGCCGGCAGTGGAATCACACCGGTTTATGCGTTGATAAAAACGCTCACGCGCCTGCATCCCGCAGTAAAAATTTTGTTGATTTACAGCAACACCACTAAGAGTAACGCCATTTTTGCTTCACAGCTCGAGGCATTAGAGAAAAAATTTGCCGGCCGGCTGGTGATTGAATTTCTCTTCAGCAGGTCGGCTGATGTTTTTAAGTCGAGGTTAACTCCTGAATCATTCGAAATGTATCTCGGCGCCCACCAGGTGTCTCTGACGGGCGATTCGATATTTTACGTATGCGGTCCTGCGGATTATATGCGCATGATCACGTTCAGGCTTACGGCGCTCGGGGTAAATACGTCAGTCATACGAAAAGAGGTATTCCATGTGCAGCATCCAAAGGTGCGACCGGAGCCACCTGATACGGCTGAACACACGGTAACGGTTAACCGAAACGGGGAAAAGTACTCATTCGGTGTACAGTACCCGTTAACTATTCTGCAGGCAGCGAGGTTGCTGAATATTCATTTACCTTTCAGTTGCGAGACCGGCCAGTGTGGTACGTGTGTGGCCAAATGTTTGCAGGGTTCTGTATGGATGGCGCAGAATGAAGTGTTACTCGATGAAGAAATAAAGCGGGGCATTGTGCTCACCTGTACGGGTTACCCGGTGTATGGTGACGTGGAGTTAAGCATGTAACTTTAAAAAAATATTCAGATGAAAAGCAGGGCAAATTTTAAAGGGCACCCCTTGCATCCTATCCTTGTTTGTTTTCCTATCGCATTTTATATAGGCACATTGCTCTTCGACATTCTCGCTAAAACATACAGTCCTGAATTTTTATTCACTGCATACAATCTTGAAATCGCGGCCCTCATTGCGGCCGGCATCGCGGCTATACCCGGACTGGTAGACTACATCTATACGGTTCCTCCGAAAAGCACCGCGAAAAAACGGGGCACAAAACATGCGCTCACCAATGTATGTGTGATTATTTTCTTCACGGTGGCACTTATCTACCGCGCGAAAAATGAAGACCCGAACATTCTTATCCTTATCGCGCTCGAAGGTATCGGGGTGATATTTTTAGTATTTGCGGGCTGGATGGGCGGAACGCTCGTTTACCGGAACCAGATAGGCGTAGATCCACGATATGCAGATGCAGGAAAGTGGAAGGAAGAATACGTTGAACCCTCAGAAGGCGAGATCGAGGTGGGAACAATAAACGAACTAAAGATCAACCAGATGAAGCTGGTGCATGTCGGAGATAAGAGAATAGTAATTGCCCGTTCTGAAAAGGGATATGCTGCTTTTAATGATCACTGCACGCATCGCGGCGGTTCGCTTGCCGGTGGCGCAATGATATGCGGCACGGTACAATGCCCGTGGCACGGATCACAGTTTAGTGTATACGACGGTACTGTAAAAGCCGGACCTGCGAAAATGCCTATCGTAACCTATGCCTTGCGGGAAGAAAACGGTAAATTGTTGTTGAGTTTATAATAATTCCTGTACAACATGCGCCGTGCCTGGTTTCCTGTGACCTTCCTGCTTCTGTATATGACTCAGAACCTTCAGGCGCAACGTGCCACTGAGTACCAGGTAAAGGCGGCATTCATTTTGAACTTTAGCAAATTCGTCGAGTGGCCCGGTGACGCATTTGCCCGTCAGAGCGATATATTTATATTGGGCGTGCTGGGAAAAGATCCCTTCGGCGACTACCTCGACGAAATCGTGGAAGGTGAAAAAATAGAGGGAAAAAAACTGATTATACAGCGTTATAATAGCGTTGACGATATACACGATTGCCAAATCCTTTTCATTAATGTGCCGGAAGAAACAGGCGCGGTGATCAAAAGATTGAAAGGACGAAGTATTTTAACTGTAAGCGACGACGCGGATTTTTCCCGGGCTGGAGGTATTATTCAATTCTATAAGCAAGACGACGCGATAAGATTACAGATCAATCCTGATGCGGCAAAGGAAGCGAACCTGACATTAAGCTCAAAGCTTTTGAGGATAGCCAAAATAGACGAATCCGATATACCTGATGAGTAAGAACGCTTCGATACAGCAGAAGATGATGAAGGTGATTATGCTCACCAGCGGCATCGTTTTGTTTATGACCTGCGCGGCCTTCTTCGTGTATGAATATATCACCGCGCGACATCTTCTCAAGCGCCAGATTCTTACCCTTGGCGAAATCGTTGCCACAAATAGTACAGCTGCTCTTGCATTCGACAGCCACGAAGATGCTGTTGAAATACTCAATGCCCTCCGTGCCGAAAGAAATATTAAAGCCGCCGCCCTCTACGATGAAAACGGCGAGTTGTTTGCGAAATACCCGTCGAACATTTCACCCTTCTTCCTACCAAAACATCCAGGCAGGCTCGGCTATTACTATAATGACATTTTCCTGGAAGGCTTTCATTCGGTTGTTCAGAACAACACGCGGCTCGGCACGTTATTTCTTCGTTCTGATCTCCAGACCATTTACCAGAGGTTCCTGCTTTACGGAATATTGGCGACCCTCTTCATCATTATATCATTCATATTCTCATGGTTCATATCGCGACGGCTCCAGAAATCTGTTTCCAAACCTATCCTCGAGCTGGCCGATACGGCGAAAGTCGTATCAGATGAAAAAAATTACTCGGTACGTGCAACAAAGCACAGTGAAGATGAAGTAGGCGCGCTGACCGATGCGTTCAACCACATGCTCACCCGGATCGAAATACAAAACGCAGAGATAACCGGGCTGAATCAAAATCTCGAAATAAAGGTACGGGACCGCACCCATCAGCTTGAAAACGCATTCGATGCGTTAAAAAAGCAAACTGAATTAACGGAAAAGATCCTTGATTCATCAGTTGACCTCATCGCAGTTTTTGATACGAACCTGTGCTATGTTACAGTAAATAAACATGCCGAACAGACCTATAATATCAAGCGCGAAGAATTGACAGGAAGATATATTGAAGATGTGTTTCCGCAAACACGTAACAGCGGCATGATCGATGACCTGCGCAAAGCGGTGAACGGAGAATTTGTGCGCCATGTCGATTATCTTTCAGGCGTAACCAAACGGCACTACGAAAATTTTTACATTCCTCTCAAAGATAAGGACGGTAAAGTGTACCGCGTGCTCACCATCGCACACGACATCACCGACATAATGGAGGCGAATGAAAAACTTCAAACCCTGAATACCGAATTAGAAAAATCGAACCGCGAACTGGAACAATTCGCGTATGTAGCCTCCCACGACCTGCAGGAACCGCTGCGCAAAATTCAGACATTTTCAGAGCTCGGTGAACGCAACATCAATAATGAGGAAATCGTCAGGCGCTATCTTGGCAAAGTGAGCTCTTCTGCCCAGCGTATGACCGAACTGATTAAAGCAGTACTCAACTACAGCCGCCTGTCGAAAGCTGAAAACGAATTTGTAGCTGTGGACCTGAATACGATCATTCAAAGTATAATGGTGGATCTCGAACTTCTTATCCAGGAGAAACAGGCGGTCATCAGGCACAACCGCCTGCCAGTTATTTATGGTATTCCATTGCAGCTCCACCAGCTGTTTATCAACCTTATCACCAATTCACTAAAGTTCAACGAAAGGGTGCCAGTAATAGATATCACGTCGCGGGAAGTTCATGGCAGGGAGATAGAGGGAGAAGAGGCCATTGTGAAAGATCGGTCGTATGTGCAAATCACCTTTACCGACAACGGCATAGGTTTCGATCAGAAATTCGCTGACAAAGTATTTTCTATTTTTCAGCGCCTCCACTCCGACAAAACTATTGCAGGCACCGGTATTGGCCTCGCTATCTGCAAAAAAATTGTGGAAAATCACCAGGGAGTAATATCAGTGCGCAGTGAAGTGAAAAAAGGAACGACATTCTTCATTTATCTTCCGATGCTGCACATCCGTTCAGATCAGTTAACGAACACTTCATCAACAAATACCCACGCTTTCTGACCCTTCTGCGGATGCCATGAGGGCATTGACCGTACGCGCTTCACCACGAGTTTCATACACTGTATTGTCGTTGGCGGATAAGAACATAATACCGATGTATTCGAGTTAGGCTCGTTTTCCTTCGGAACCTCAGGCGAAACCGATGAGAGCAACTTCATATTGCCCGGGGATGAACCGCCATACACTTCCACGTTCGAAGGTGGAAAAATATGCCTGCCCATCTCTTTGAACACACTTACGGTTACGTTGGAAGTGGTGATGGGCTTATCGAACCTAAGTATCGCCACCATATCATTGTCATAATAGCCAATCCACTTTCCGCTCGAAAAATTGTTTTCGCTGCGTACATTGTCATTGATAGTCCGATTGCCTGCGCCCGGAAATTGCTGGCCTGGTTTTGTAACCAGCAGAACGCTGTCTGGCGTAAATTTTTTCTTATAGAAATGATACTCGAGCACGTTACTCCTGTACCATCCTTTTTTGAAGGCAACCGCCTTCACTGTAACGTTCGAATCAATCATTATTCCCTCCTTGTACACCGGCGATTTTGTACTGTCGGGAGTGGTGCCATCGAGGGTGTAACGGATAACTGCGCCGTTGATATAGTGTTTCAGTTTAAGCTCTTCTGGTTCAGTTAACACATGCTCTTCGTTCCCGATCAATGGTGGAGTTAATTGCAACGTGAGCGTATCGCCTTCATAACCGGCGTAGTAAGCGATATTCTTGTTCTTTTCTTCGAGGTCATCGAGTTTGCTATTGGCAGCCGGCGTGCTCCACAGGTACACTGCCTTCAACTTGGGGAACGTTTGTACTTTTTTGAGATTGTTATAATCCACGACAGTTCCTGAAAGCGAAATCATTCTCAGGTTTTCCAGGCTTTGCAGTTGATCCAACGTTTTTCCGGTAACCTCGGTAAAGTTAAGGTTGAGCCTTCTCAGGTTCTTAAATTCCCTGATGGCCGCGAGATCTTCGTCTTTAACCGCCATCTTCATCAGGTTGAGCTCAACGATGTTGTTGCTTATCGGGTTCAGTTCCTTTACCGCCGAAATATTGAAGAGCCTGCTGTTGTAAAATGTAACATTTAATGCCGGCGAACCCTGGGCAACGGGCGTGATTACGCGGTTATTGTTGTTCAACTTCGCGACCTGGCTTTCGTCGGCAGCAGGAAAATCATATAACTCTTCCGACGACGACGGAAGCAACTTCTTACCTATCGCATACAAAGTATCCGACGGGGTCAAATCTGTCAGCTTTCTTTCGAAGTTTGCTCCTGTCTTCACCCATTCATGCAGAATAAACATTTCATCATCGGTAAGCTGCGTTTTGCCTTTCGGTGGCATATGCTCCTTGTGATCAACGGGCAGATGAACCATCCTCATCATCAATCCAAGATCCTGGCGTGCAGTATCCCACGGAACACCATTTTCACCGCCTTTCATGAAAAGTTCTTTCGTATCCATCACCAATTCACCTTTCGCTTTGCTGCTGTTGTGACAGCCCGCGCACTTATTGTCTAAAATCGGTTGTACGAGATCGTTATATACGTAAGCATCTTCGAACGCAGGAACAACACGCTGTTCAGCGGGAGTTAGCGGCGCGAGGATAAAATTTTCACCGTGAGTGATTATAGCGCCGTGATGTCCGGCAAGCGTTATCATTACCGCAAGAAATATCGAAACCCCGCGGGTAACATAGATATTCCTGAATTTATCTTTCACCAGGTAAAATATATACAACAGGAAAGGAATCAATACGCCGGTCCATTTATGAATGGCGATGGCATCTTCATCGTATCCATCATTCCTTGAAAGGGCAAATCCCATCAGCGCCGTCACCGACGCGGTGAATGCCGCTGTCAGCAGCAGAGCATCCGAAGCAGCCTGGTACCAGTGCTGGTTTCTTACCCGTCCGGGGAAAAACAATGTCATCACGACATAGAGCAGTATCAGCACTATCGGAAAGTGTAGTGCAAGCGGATGCATTCTTCCAAATACCTGCAGCCACCCGGGCAAAACAATGCGGGGCTCGAACAGCAGGAAAAACAACAACAGTGAATTCAGTGGAATTAGCGACCGTTCAACAATCGTTTTGACCAGATTTGATCCACCCATTATACGTTAAGCAATTATATTTTGTATGACTTTGCCGGATACGTCGGTGAGCCTGTAACGGCGGCCAAGATGTTTGAATATCAATTGTTCGTGGTTAAGTCCCATCAGGTTAAGAACGGTAGCCTGGAAGTCGTGTACGTGCACCGGGTCTTTAGCGATGTTATAACCAAATTCGTCGGTTTCACCATAAACAAATCCGGGTTTTATGCCGCCACCTGCCATCCAGATAGTAAAGCATCTCGGATGATGGTCTCTCCCGTAATTATCCCTTGTGAGCTCTCCCTGGCAGTAGTTTGTTCTTCCGAATTCACCACCCCATATCACAAGTGTTTCATCGAGCAGACCACGTTGTTTAAGATCTGTTACGAGCGCAGCAGATGCCTGGTCCGTGTCTTTACATTGTCCTTTTAATTCTTCAGGAAGGTTGGCATGACCGTCCCATCCCTGGTGATACAACTGAACAAACCTCACACCGTTTTCAGAAAGTTTTCTTGCAAGCAGGCAATTTGCCGCGTATGTTCCGGGAATTAAACATTCGGGACCGTACATTTTTATGATCGACTCGGGCTCTTTACTCATGTCAGTAATTTCCGGCACCGCTGTTTGCATGCGGTATGCCATTTCATACTGCTGAATTTTCGTGCTGATTTCCGGGTCACCGAAATCCTTATATGAAATTTCATTCAGCTCCCCTATTTTGTCGAGCATTGCCCTGCGGTCGGTTTTGTTCATGCCATCCGGGTCAGCGAGGTACAACACCGGGTTTTCGCCGCTGCTGAATTGCACTCCCTGGTGCACGGAATCAAGAAAACCGTTTGTCCACAGCTTCGAATAAACACCCTGGCCGTTTCCGGCTCCGCGTGATAACAACACACAGAATGCGGGCAGATTTTTATTCTCACTTCCCAAACCATAACTCAGCCACGCACCCATACTTGGACGGTTACCCACCTGTGCCCCCGTCTGGAAAAATGTCAGCGCAGGATCGTGGTTGATCGCTTCGGTGTACATACTTCGAACAAAACAAAGCTCATCCGCAATACCTGCCGTATACGGCAGCACATCTGCTATCCATGCACCTGCCGGACCATATTGCTTAAAGTTCATCGACGTGCCCGCCATCGGAAATCTTTTCTGATCGGCCGTCATGCCCGTGAGGCGCTGACCCATGCGCACAGAAGCGGGAAGATCTTCGCCATGCATTTTCTGAAGCATCGGTTTATAATCGAACAGGTCAAGCTGCGACGGCGCTCCGTTCTGGAAAAGATAAATGATACGTTTTGCTTTGGGAGCAAAATGCGGCAAGCCCGACATCAACGTTTCTTCGTCCGGCGAACTAAACAGATCCGGAACAAGAAGCGAACCCAGCGCGAAGCTGCCTATGCCCAGGCTAAGCCTGGAAAGGAACTTGCGGCGGTTCAGGTTCAGGTTATGTTCAATGATTTCTTTTTGCATAACAAATGTTTATGTCCGCGTTATCGCCTCCTCGAGATTGTAAATAGCGCTTATCGTTTTCATCAGCGCAGCCTGCATGTTTCTGTCGCCATTCTTTTTATCGGGATATTCGCCCACCTTCAAAGCCTTTTCTGCACTGAGTGTTTTATTTTGAAAAAGAGATAACTGGTTATCGAAATACGATTTGAGAATATCGGTTTCCTGTTTCGTCGGTTTACGGCAAATAATCTTCCTGAATGCTTTCTCAATATTTATGTCAGCGGATTTCTCGTTAGCCAGGAGATTCTGCGCAAGCACCCGCGATGCCTCCCACACCAAAGGATCGTTCATCATCACCAACGCCTGTAGCGGAGTATTTGTCTGCAACCGTTTTACTTCACACTGGTCCCTGTTGCTTGCATCGAATATAATCATCGAGGGAGGAGGAACTGTCAGCTTGATAAATGTGTAGATGCCACGCCGGTATAGACTGTCCCCATGGTCCTGCTGATACGTTGCCAGCACGCCTCTTCCCGAAGTGGAACTTTCCCAAAGTCCTTTCGGTTGATATGGTTTCACACTTGGTCCGCCGATTTCTTTTACAAGAAGGCCACTGCTCGCCAGTACGACATCGCGCACCATTTCGGCGGGAATGCGTGTACGCGGTCCGTGCGATAAATAAACATTCTCAGGATCTATTCCCTGCTTATCGGGATTTGTTTTGGTCGACTGGCGATATGTTGACGTCATCACGATCATCCTGACGAGACGCTTGATATCCCAATCGTTTTCCATGAAATCTACTGCGAGCCAGTCAAGCAGTTCAGGATGTGATGGAAGTTCACCCTGCATGCCGAAGTCGCCCGAAGTCTTTACAAATCCGCGTCCAAAAAAATTTTGCCACATCTGGTTTACGAATACACGCGCCGTAAGGGGATTCTTCTTGCTGATTGTCCATTCAGCAAGTCCGAGCCTGTTGCGTGGCATGTTCACCGTATCAAACGGCATTATCGCGGGGATGGCGGCAGCGCGCACCGGTATTGTCGGTTTATCGTAGAGACCACGGTCAAGTATATACGTTTTACGCATCGTATCGAGTTCACCCATTACAGATACGGTAAGCGAACCGGTATCCTTGTTA
>JAEUVS010000133.1 GCA_016786745.1 Chitinophagaceae bacterium
ATTAACCAAATCCGGAGATACACGGGGATATATAAAGAAAGAATGCGCGGGGATGCGCACAAATTTTAAAATTTAAAGAATATCAAATGAAAAACAAAGTTCACCAGGAGACGATTATGACTATCGGTAGCAAGCAGGTAATCCGCTTTATGGCCGTACCTGCAATGTTTCCCTCAGAAAAGGAGGCCATTTTCGCGCTGCACAGGACAGTGGAAACGTACGAGGCCACTTGCGGAAAAGGTTACAACACTTTCAATGAAGTAAACAATTCATTTGTAGTGTTGGTGATTCACGGTATCAATGAGTAATAACTTCAAGGCCGGTAACCCCGGCCTTTTTATTTTCCACCCGCACCCTCATATGGAATCATCACATATGTCCTTCGGCAGACAGGCGGTTTGGCGTAAGCAGTCTACATGTTTTCACCATATTTTAATGGACACACCTACTCTTTCATACAAGAAAATCAGCGACCTTCCGCAATTGGTACCCGTGCCCGGCCGGTTAAAGACCTTTCCAATTGATGATGAGGGACAAAAAGCTAATTCTATTGATCCTGGTTGCTGCGGCTGCAGGCATTACTGCGTTGCTGCTTAGTGGAAATCGCACCTCTTCACCTGGTAACACGGGCCCGCTCCCTGACACCCCCAAACAAAATGTTGTCGAAGCCCACACGGCGCCCCGTAAATTTGGATTGGCGGTCGATTCCTTCAATGTTATAGAGAACACTGTTCAAAAAAATGATTTCTTAGGCAGCATCCTCGAGCCATATAGTGTAGAAAATACTACTATCGCTAAACTGGCCCAGAAATCAAAACCCATTTTTGATGTACGAAGAATTACCGCGGGAAGCCAGTACACTATTTTTTGTACGAAAGACAGTTTGCAGAAGGCCGTGTATTTTGTTTATCAGCCTAATGCCATCGATTATATCTTATATGATCTGCGGGATACGATAACTGTTACCGCAGGGAAAAGAGAAGTAACTACGAAAGTGGAAACCGCTAGCGGGGTTATCACTAGTTCATTATACGAAGCTTTGGACAAAGCGGGCAACGATCCTGCCCTAGCAATGAGGCTGGCCGATATATACGCATGGACCATCGACTTCTATAAAATCCAACAGGGCGATTTCTTCAAAGTGGTATACGAACAACGATATGTGAAAGATGAACCGGTAGAACCAGGCCAGGTAAGATCCGCCATATTCAGTCATGAAGGAGACATATATTACGCATTTCAGTTTCAACCTGATTCAACACACACCGGTGACTACTACGATGAAAACGGCAAGAGTTTGCGCAAAGCATTTCTGAAAGCACCGCTCAAATTCAGCCGCATCACTTCACGTTTCACCATGAAGCGTTTTCATCCTGTACAAAAAAGATGGAAAGCGCATCTCGGCACCGATTATGGTGCGCCCACCGGCACACCGATCATTTCAACGGGCAGCGGAACGGTGATTGAATCGAGCTATAGCCGCAACAATGGAAATTTTGTGAAAGTGCGACATAACAATACCTATACCACTCAATACCTGCACATGAGCCGCCGCGCAGTAAAGCGTGGACAGGCAGTTCGCCAAGGACAGGTGATAGGGTATGTCGGCAGCACCGGTCTTGCTACCGGTCCGCATGTATGCTATCGGTTCTGGAAAAACCAGAAACAGGTAGATCCATATCGCCAGAAATTTCCTGCAGCAACTCCTATATCTGAAAATTCGTTGCCGGCCTTCAATGCCTTTAAGCAGGAACAGCAGCAACTATTGCAGTCTATCGGTTTGAACCCGTAGCTGAAGATTAATAAGCATTAACCTTCCGGTGAGCGCAAATAAAAACGCAAAAAGTCCGACATTATCACTCTTCGTGTACGCGTGACCGAAAG
Organism: Chitinophagaceae bacterium; assembly: GCA_016786745.1. Lineage (GTDB taxonomy): Bacteria > Bacteroidota > Bacteroidia > Chitinophagales > Chitinophagaceae > Flavitalea. The sequence continues at coordinate 1,885 of JAEUVS010000133.1, forward strand.
AATGCCGCGGTATGTTAACGCTCGAGAAGAACTACTTCGCCATATTATATTGAACGCCTATTGAAAAAACACGGGTTTTTAGATCTCCTCCGCCAACAGCACGGTTATTAAAAGGCGAAAAGCCAAAAGCATATCTTGCATTGACACTCAACAAGCCCGGAAGATTGGCATTCAAAAGATGGTATCCTATACCAATGGGAAACCTGAATTCGGTTGACTTGTAAAACGGCTTTATATCAGATTTCACTCCGCGCCATTTTTCCTTTGCACCAAGTAAAAATCCAATTTGCGGGCCGGCTTCCCCGTAAAATCCCGAAGGCGCCGTATACCTGGCAAGAATGGGAATATGTAAATAGCTCGTAGATATTTGTCCGCTTGCGCGCGCTCCTTCAGAAGGAGATTCTGGCCCTGATGGAACTTGTGAGTTTCCTGGAAGACCTGGCTGGCTTTTTATTTTCTCCTTAGTGCCTTCCATAGAATAGCCCAACTCTCCCTGTACTGAAACATTCGTATTGATCTTATAATTGACAAATCCTCCAAGGTTCAGTCCCGGCTTAAGAGAAGTTTGATAGTTTTTATTGGACATGGCAATTTTTGCGAAATTAAAGCCGAGTTTGGGCCCATATGAAATTTGGCTGAATGCGGCCAGGTTGGCGATGACAAGCAGCACGGCTGACACAACTAACTGTTTCATGTACGTCTGTTTAGGGGTGTAAAAAGTTTGGGTTATATACCTACATCGCCGGATATAGCCTGTTGTCATCACTTAGCCTATGGATTTTTATTTTTGATAATCCAGGTTGTAAAAGATGCGGGTAAAGCGGTTTTAGCAATATAAACCGTATCCACCCACTTCTCTAACTTTGTTGTATGATTCCGGAACAACACACCAGGCCATTAATTTCTTATGCATACAATATTCTCGGTTCTTACCAGGATGCAAAAGACGTTGTTCAAGACGTGATGGTAGAGGTGCTAAGTCATAATTCCAGTCACATCGAAAATGAAAAAGCTTACCTCGTCCGGTCGGTTATCAATCGCGCTATAAACCTAAAAAACAAACAAAAAAATACCGTATCAGAGTACCCGGGCAATTGGTTACCCGAACCTGTAGCAACAGAAGGCGCTGACCATGCCCTGCACAGGAAAGACATTCTCTCCTACTCGCTGATGGTGCTCATGGAAAAGTTGGACGCCCGCTCACGAGCGGTATTTATTTTGAAAGAAGCATTCGATTATAGTCATGAAGAAATCGCATCAGTGCTTGACCTATCTCCTGAAAATTCACGCAAGATTTTAAGCCGGGCCAAAAAAATACTAGGCACTGAAAATGTACATATCACCGCATCAGGTTTTTCTTCGGACTACCTGAACCAGTATATCGACATCATTCGCCAGGGCGACACAAAACGACTCGAAGCGCTCCTCAACGAAGACATAGTAGCTACTTCAGATGGTGGTGGCAAAGCCGCGGCGGCGCAGCACCCGATTATTGGAAGAGACTCTGTGCTCCGCTTCATTTCCGGCATATTTCAAAAATTTTATATTGATGCTCCTGTAAAACTGGGAACAATCAATCATCAACCCGCCATCTTCTATTTTGAAGAAGACAAACTCGTTACGTGCCAGATTATGGATATTGATGACGAACTCATCAAAAACATTTACTTCATACGCAATCCCGACAAATTAAGTGCACTTGAGAGCGAGTTGTCGAGGGATATGCACGCTTTGCAGAGCGCTCAATAAAATCTACTGAACGTGTCACATTTTTTTCTCCTGGTTTGTCTTATAAGCAAATAAACAATTTAGCTATGGAAAGAATAACGTACAGCCAGGCGGCAGGTATTTATGCAGCACTTAAAAGTGGCCAGGATTATGTTGACAATTGCGGACTTGATGAAGAATTGTACGAACTCATCGTTTTTCGTGTATCGCAAATCAATAGTTGCGCTTATTGCCTCGACATGCATTACAAAGACGCCATACATATAGGTATGGATCCCATCAAATTAATTTCTGTAAGCGCATGGCGCGAGGCACCATACTACTCAGATAAAGAAAAAGCGGCATTGGCATTTGCCGAACATCTCACCCATCTGCCCGCCGAAACCAGCAGCGAAGGCATCCATGATGAACTGTCGAAGCATTTCACTACCGAAGAAATCGCCAATTTAACGTTGGTAGTTATTCAGATTAACTCATGGAACAGGCTGACACGCTCGTTCGGCCCGGTTCCGGGAAAATACAAGGCCGGAAGCAGAAAGAAACCGATAGTGGCAGACGTGGCAAATAATTAGTACTGGCGGCCAGCTTTTCACATCGTTTTAACCGCAGCAGGATCATCGGATGCGAAAGTTCCATGTTCTGATTGTGAACTTCAACCAGGAACGCGCCGATGTTGCCTGCGGGCGGTAATTGCACCAGCTGCGACAGAAATAACTCCCCGGTTGCACCGATGAGCAGCAAACCGAAGAAACCGCATATGGCCCACCCTGCATTACTACCCACGGCTATCATCATGTATATACCAGGAACAAGTAGAAGGAGCGCACCAAGGTCGCCAAGCTTGCGAAACTTTGCATAGAGATCCATCGACTCTTCAACACGCTGTATGGTATCCGCTTTTCTGAACATGATAAGGCATATCCATTCAATAGCTATTGCGGCGCCAACAAATAAAGCTCCTGTAACGTGTAAGAATAAAGCAACCTTATACATCATGTCGTCATCATTTCGTTAGGTAAAGAAGATTGTTTAAGCTCAGCGATTAGGGAATGTAAATCAGTGACTACCCATCGTTCGATAAGCTGGCCGCCATGCAGCCGGTAAATGGCTATTCCCCTGAGTGTAATAACTTTTCCTGTGGGCGGTATGTTATTAAACCTGCCCATATGGGTTCCCAGCAATCGCCAGCGCACCACCACCTTGTCGCCTTCTGCAATTATATCATCTACTTCATAGCGGGCATCTGGTAACACGGAGCGTATGACGGTTGAATAATAATGTCGGAATGCGTCCGGACCCGTGTTACTGTTTTCGGGCCAGTCGTGCGACCGGAACTGCGGCGCCACCAACTCATCTACTACCGGCAGGTTCCAGTAAACCAATACCTCTTTGTATAGTCGTTGAACGATTTGCTTATTAGTTGAAGTGATTGTGTTTGTCATCGTTTATTGCATTAGAAAGGCAAAATTGGGATGACTTTGGCGGCGAAACTTGTATAATCCTGCTATTTTTTGAATTTTTATTTCTTCGAAAGAAAATTATGGGCTACAACCCAGACAAGAGAAAACCGGTATCAATTTTGTAAATCTTAATATCAATGAAAATGGATATGCGATACAGGATGATCCAAAGAGATTTAATGATCACCCTGCGATGCGTGGTAGGAAAATTTTTCGTTAACTTGTAAGTGGTAATATCTCGCGCTATGGTAAATATTTATGAATTTGCCAGAAACAATCCTTCACTCGTCAAACAATTCACCTGTAAAGACATACTGTTCCTGATCATCGAGTGCCCTCCCGAATTCACCAAAGGAAATGAGCTCACTGAACACAACTGCTTTTTATATTGCATTTCCGGGAAGCACATACTTTACAGCAATAACCGCTCGTGGCTGTTTCAACAGGGCGAGACTGTGTTTGTAAAAAAAGGCGCGATGGGAGTGAGGAAAATCGGGGACGAAGTTTTTTGTGTTCTCATGTTCTTTGTACCCGATCGTTACCTTAAAACATTCATCACTGAAAAAATAGAGATATTTAAGAACCTCGATACAGGTCCGGTTACCAAAGATCTGTTGTTCTGTATAGAAACAAATGAAATACTTCGCTCTTTCTATGATTCTGTACTGGCCTATTTGTCGGAATTAAAACAACCGGATGAAGACCTGATTGACCTCAAGTTCAAAGAACTGTTGCTGAATATTACCACTGACCCTTCGAACAAGGAGCTGATGGGCTATCTCTACAAACTCTATCTCAGTCATTCGGATGAATTACAGGATGTAATGGACCGTAACTACATGTACGACCTCAGCCTCGAAAACTTTGCGCGTCTTTGCCATAGAAGTATCGCTTCCTTTAAAAGAGATTTCCAGAAAATCTATGGCATGCCACCAGGCAAATGGCTGCTACAGAAAAGATTGGAAAATGCCAGGCATCTTCTGCTCGATTTAAGCAAAACGGTAAACGATGCGGCCCTTGAAAGCGGTTTTAAAAACAATACCCACTTTAGTCGTGCTTTCAAAATCAACTTCGGATCTTCTCCTCTCCAATTCAGGAAAAATCAAGTACGCAGCCCGGTACCTGAACTGTAAGTAAATGTTGAGCTTCAGAGCAATTTTTTTGATCCTGACGACAAAGTGTTTTTCTTCCGCCAGCCAGACCTTCGTACCATATTTTCTTTAAACAGTATTCAGTTTCTGGAAACAAAAAATTAAAATTATGAGAGAAAAGAGTGCCTATCTCGGGCTCGCGGGGTCGATCGTTGCGTTTCTGTTATGCAGCGAGATTCCATACGCTCAGCAAACGGTGGATTTTAACCACGCCACCAGCAAAATTTCTTCTGTTGAAAAATGGAAACCAATTATTTTATCTGACGTCACCGAAATAACTGTTACGGCTCCGCCCGGCCGCGATCAATCCATGGCCGAGGCCGCAGAAGTGAAAGCAAGAATGTCGCGGGCAAATGAAGATATTAGGGAACAGATACGGTACTGGGATGCAGGCGCTCCTGCGTATAGATGGAATGAGCTGGCTGGAAATATTGTCAATTTTGAAGACATTAACGCTTTTTTCAGATTTCCTGCCTCGTGGATGAACATGGCTATTTATGATGCAACACTCGTTGCCTGGAAGGCCAAGTATCAATACAATCGAAAAAGACCATTTGAAGCGAACCCTGCAATAAAGCCCCTGGTCATGTCGCCAGCTACTCCCTCCTATCCTTGCGAACACACAGTGACAGCAGCAGCTGCCGCCAATGTGCTTGCTTATTTCTATCCGAAACAGGGCGATTCCATTATTGCACTTGCCAAACAGGCATCGCAATCGCGCATCTATGCCGGCCTTCAATACCCGAGCGATGTTGAAGCAGCATGGAAACTCGGTGAGCAGGTAGCGCGGAAAATAATAGAAAAATCAAAAAGCCACCAGGCAGATGTTGTTTTCAAAGGAACGATTCCGAAAAAACCCAATCGATGGTACGGCGACTACCCGGTAGGCATACAGGTGAAAGATTACAAGCCAATTATTATGCAATCGGCCGCTCAATTCCGCCCGCCTGCGCCGCCCGATTTCTCGAAAGATATGAGTGAAATGAAAAACTTCAAGCAGGATTTCAGATCAAATTACCTGGCGCTCCGCTGGGCGTCGTTGTCGGGCATTGATTTCTGGAATGAACTGGCAGGTAAAAAAATATTCGAGGAACATCTTGATGGCTACACACCGCAGTGCGCGCGGATTTATGCTCTTTTAAATACGGCCATGTATGATGCGGGCATCACCATAATGGATGCAAAATATGCCTATTGGGGCATACGGCCGTTTCAATACGATAGTACATTTCAACCACTCATCTTTACTCCCCCTTTTCCCGGGTACCCCTCTGGTCATGCGACCGCTTCTTCTGTAGCCGCTTCGGTGTTATCTTATTTTTTTCCTGATGATAAAAATTATTTTAAAAAAATGGCGGAGGAATGTGCGGAGTCAAGATTCTATGCCGGTATTCATTTTCGCACAGATAATGAAACGGGTCTCCAGGTAGGAGAACGACTGGCCGCCTATATCATTGATGAATGGAACAGGAGAGACAAACTGGCAAGCAGATAATCTAATAAAAAAAGGTGGCGCAAAAAACGCCACCTTAATTTTAATTCTGAAGAATACCTCTCCTGAAACCTATCACTTCTGTTCTCACAACCTGTTCCGTTTTATCATGCTGGCACGATATCTCGGCGATCGTCATCGGATTTTTAATCCTGGTATCAAAACCGAGATAATTGCTCAGTCGCTGGGCTTTGTCAACACTTAGCTTGCCAAATTCATACTTCGCTATCAACCTTCCTTTTCTCATCAGCGCGCTGTCTATCATAGAGAGGGGTTGGTTGAATGTGCAAATTAGCTGTACGTTCAAGAAATCGGCGACCAGTCCATCTGATATGTTCAGTAAATTTGATACCGACGAATCTCCACTGATACGCCTGTCGACCAACACGTTTTCCGCATCCTCGATGATCACGATACTATCAGGATGTTCGATGAGGAGATCCATGAATTCCGCATTCATCATATTGCCAGCCATCGCGGGCGACAGTAACAGCACTTTTTTCTTTAGGCTCCCAATCAGGTAGCGCAGATAGGTTGTTTTTCCTGTTCCCGGCAAGCCGTGCAAAAGAACGATACCTTTATCTTTTCTTCGACTCAATCTCTCTTTAATGATAAGGTCAACATCCCGGAAATCGTCTTCATAATACAACGACAGGTCGAGCCGCGTTTTCTTAATCTCCATGGGTTTAAGTTCAAGTCCATAATTCTCTCTTGCCACCAGGTTGATTTCAACGTCTTTCTTCTTCTCCTTTACTTTGAACCGCACTAATTCAGATACCAACTGAGTTGCGGTAATGTAGTCTTCATTCGCGTAAAGCACTTCGCAATAGTTTCCATATAGTTCTATTAAACAATTTTCACGCAACGCGATGATGGTAGTATCGTATAGTGAAATTCTCTTTGCCCAATTGTAACGCGAGTACTGGAATATTCCCAATATCGCCGTTCCATACACTTCCCTGATATAGGAGAACACTTTACCGGTGTCCAGTTTATCTACATATTGTATACATGGAACTTTGTTGAAGCAATACATGAAATAGGCCTTGCTTTCGATGAAGTTCTTCGTAAATAGATTGTTTATGCCTGTTATTTTCAATCCCGTTTCCATAACGAGCGGTTAATGTAATTGTGAAAAATATTACCTGTATTCCCCTCCGATGCCCTGAGCGAAATAAAAAACCCCGGTTGGTGCCGGGGCGATTCTTATTAAGTGAATGATTTTATTTTCAGCCAGCCATGAAGATGCCCCGCACCATACGATCCATAAATGGATTGTACTGTTTAGTGTTATTGATATGAGTGTTCCTGCGAAGCATTTTATCTAATTAAGCCGGCAAAGATATAAATATGTTTTTGCATAAAAAAATCATAAAGCAAAATATGAAACGAATGATTTGTTTTCTTTTGCTCCATTAACTCACCCTATTGCGGTATTCAGAAGTGGTTGAAGCAGGTTTAATTTTAATAATCATCAAAACCTGCTCACATGAAATGGTTTCTACTCCCGGTATTTTCTTTATCGGCAATTTTTACCCTTGCCCAGCCGCCTGCATTAGAATGGACAAAAAACTACTCTTTTCCCAGCCGCAGCGATACCCGCCTTTATGTTGATACTGATGCGGGCGGAAATGTGTACTTCGGCGCAGCGCTCGCAAATGTTCAAACCAGTAATTCGATCAGGATTGCGAAATACACTTCTTCTGGAACACTGATATGGAACAAATTCTATACACCCGACTTCCCATATTATACCACCTGGCTCAATGGGATGGATGTGGATGCTGACGGCAATGTGTGCATCCTCGCGAGGGTTGACAAGACTGACGGTTATTCTGCATTGATACTGGTGAAATATAATAATGCCGGAACAAAGCTGTGGACCGTCAAAGAAGAAATTCCTGAAATAAATGTCCATGGCAGGGCTTTGATAGTGGATAACACGGGAAACATCTACGTAGGAGGAATTCTACATTACAATGCGTACACCAGCAACCCAACGTCCGATTTTATTGTTTTTAAATACAACAAGAATGGCAACAAATCATGGGGAGCCTTTTATAATGGAAGCGCCGGAGGCCAGGACGAATTGTCTGATATTGCCGTTGACGGTTCAGGCAATGTTTATGTAACCGGTGAAACAGAGCAGAGAGACACGCAGGTTCCACTGATCAAACACAGAAAAACAACTATTATCAAGTACACCGGCCAGGGTTATTTTGTATGGCAAAAACATCACTGGTATAGTGGCGCGCTGACCAGTCAACGGCAGATACTAAAAATGGACCTTTCTGGCAATCTCTACCTGTCGGCGACTTATTCCTTTAATAATTATTCTGAATTTACCATTTCGCTGTTGAAGTATAACTCTTCCGGAACAATGTTGTGGTCGCGCAGTATACCCGGGATAAAACCTTACGGCCATTCGATGGCAGTTGATGCATCGGGCAACTCTTACCTGGCCACTGTAATTACCGCAGGGATTCGCAATGTGAATTTTTCAATCTATAAATACAATTCAGACGGCCAACAATTGTGGAACTCGCGATATGATGGTGGAGATTCTACCGAGGATATCCCTTCTGATATAGCATTTGACAAAACAGGAAGTGTTTATGTAACGGGTGGCAGCTATCTCACTAAATCTGTTCCATTAATGTATGAAAGAAAACCCAGGACGATAACGATTAAATACAATTCTGCAGGAAACGAATTGTGGGTGGCAAAATACAATGGATCAGGGGCCGATACTTTATCAGCTGGTGTATCGCTTGCACTTCATGGCCCAGGTTTTGAACCGCTCATTTACGTGGCCGCAAACACCGTAAAAGTACAAAGCAGTTTCGACCCCATGAACGATGATATGTTGTTGCTGAAATACAACCAGTCAACACGCGGCCTGCGTTCAACGCTCGAACCAATCGGTGCGGTCGAACCTGTTTCGCGGTACAATTTGTCTGCTGCCCCGAATCCTTTCAGGAGAAGTACCGTTATCCGGTTTCAACTACCTTATGATGCACAGGTATCGTTGAAAATATATGATGTAACAGGAAGAGAAGTACGTAATTTAATTTACGGCTCGCGAAAGGCGGGAGCTCACCAGGCTGTTTTTAATGCTGGTAAACTTATTCCCCAGCAATACTTCTACACGTTAAAATTAACCTCCGCAATGGGAGAATTCAGAGAAACAAAACCGGTAATACTGACCTATTAAACCCGCTAACTTTTTTAAATTGCAGGGTTAAAGGTTTAGATCATGCGGCTTACAACGGACAATAAATTCAAAAAACTGATAGTCATAGGCGATAGGGTGCTCATCCGGCTCACCAAACCCAGTGAAAGAACTGAATCTGGGCTATACCTACCCCCCGGCGTACAGGAGCGTGAAAAAGTACAACAGGGATATGTCATAAAAACCGGCCCCGGCTACGCCATACCCGCACCGGTAGAAGACGAACCCTGGAAAAATAAAGATGAACAGGTAAAATATATTCCCCTGCAGGCGCGGGAAGGAGACATTGCCATTTTTCTACTCAGCAACGCCACAGAAGTAGTATACGAAAATGAAAAATATTATATCGTTCCGCAAAGCGCTATCCTGATGCTTGAACGGGAAGAGGATATCTGATGAGTACCGCTTTAAGACGACATATTGAATCCATTGTACCACTGAACGACGAAGAATTTACGTACATCCTCTCCCACTTTACTGAAAAACATTTCCGCAAGCACCAGTTTATCGAACAGGAAGGCAACTATGTTAAGTACGACTATTTTCTCATCGAAGGCCTTACAAAAACATTCTTCACAAACGAACAGGGTAAAGAGCACATCCTCGAATTTGCGATGGATAACTACTGGGTAACAGATATCCAGGCCCTTCAGAATGAAACACAATCCACACTTAACATTTCCTGCCTTAGCAATTGCCATGTCTTGTCTATTTCAAAACAAAAAATTGAAAAGCTTTGTGCGGAGGTCGACAAAATGCAATTCTACTTTCGCAAAAAAGCAATGAACGAAAACGCGCTGTTACAGAAAAGAATTTTATGCCTGATAAAAAATAACGCAGCGGCCCGATATCACGATCTTGCATCAAATCATCCTGAACTTATCCAGAAGGTTCCTAAAACACTTATAGCCTCGTACGTAGGCGTTTCCCGCGAAACACTTAGTCGCATGCTGATGAAGCACGTGTGACATTTATCACACGTTTTTTGTGCGTTTTGTCCTTTAGCAGAACCGCGGTGATTGTGAGCTTTGCTCCAACATATCAGCAGTTTTATGGAATACAGGAATCTTGGAAACAGCGGACTTAAAGTACCGGTACTCAGCCTGGGCACAGGCACATTCGGCGGCACTACAGCATTCTTTCAAAAATGGGGCGAAACAGGCGAAAAAGAGGCAACGCGGCTAATAGATATTTCCCTTGAAAGAGGAATCAACTTCTTCGACACCGCTAATGTTTATTCATTAGGCGCAGCTGAAACAATCCTGGGCAAAGCCATCAGCGGCCGCAGGGATAAAGTTATTATTTCTACCAAGGCCACATTCTCCATGGGAGATGGACCAAATGATAAGGGTTCCTCACGTTTTCATATTATGAAGGCACTCGATGACAGCCTGAAACGACTGGGTACTGATTACGTTGATTTATTTTTTATGCATGGCTTCGATCCCGGAACGCCGATCGAGGAGACGTTATCGACACTTGACATCCTGGTAAAAAGCGGAAAAGTAAGACACCTGGGGGCGTCGAATTTCGCGGCATGGCAACTAATGAAATCGTTATCCGTCGCGGAAAAAAATTACTTCGAAAAATATATCATCTACCAGGGATACTATTCAGTTATCGGGCGCGACTACGAGCAGGAACTGATGCCACTAATCGAAGATCAAAAAATGGGAATTATGGTATGGAGCCCATTGGGCTGGGGACGTTTAACAGGAAAGATTAGGAAGGATGGGGTTGTAGGAGAAGGACGGGTGAAATCAGGTGGGCTCGATGGCGCGCCGCCTGTAGATGATGATTATCTTTTTTCTGTACTGGAAGTGCTCGGCGAAATTGCGGAGGAAACCGGTAAATCTATTGCGCAGGTATCAATAAACTGGTTGCTTCAAAACAAAACGGTATCAAATATTATAATCGGCGCGAGAAACGAACAGCAGCTCATACAAAATATCGAAGCCGTGGGATGGACGCTTTCGCACGACCAGGTATGCAGAATAAATGAAGCAAGCAAGTTGCCTGTTATTTATCCGCATTGGGTTGGGCAACGTTAGGAGAATATCATTATATTAACTCCTAAAGCCCCCTAAACATATGAAATACCTGGACAGAATAGGTCTTGTAGGAGCCGTTAACACCGTTCTGGTTACGTGCATCCCCTACTTCGCAGTATTTCTAAATCTCAGCGACGACGTAAAAACGAGAACGGAACAAATTATTTTACTTTCAACAATTGTTGCGCTTTCGCTGATCACTTTATTCGTTAGCCGCAGGTACACGAGAAACGTCGCCAGGGTTGAAGGATTTGCCTGGGGCTACTTTTACAACTTCGTGTATGAACTCGCTGACCTTATTATTGACAAAGAAGCAGAAATAACGATCAACGGAAACAAGGTAGATGAACAAACGAAGATCAAGCTGCTGATCATTATTCCGAATGATCTTCATGCCGAATATAAAATAGCAGAACTTATTTCGACGGTATTCAACGAGGCTGTGATCACTCCAGGCGCCAACTCCTTTTTTCCAATGCGCCGAAAAGCGATGAAAGCGCTTGAGGTGAATAAAGACGGAGAAAAATATGTGGTACTGATTGACACACCACCTACAACCATGCGGGCAATTAAATTATACCAGGAAAGCTGCTGCAACATCGATCATAACGACGCGTTCGACGACCTGGATAAAAAACTTAAAAAAGAGTTTAATAAGATCTGTATCCATGGCCGGAAGAATATCGCACCGAAATTTAAAAACGCGCTTGAAGAAATAATAGAGAACATCAGCAAGGGGTCGCGCCGGCAGGAACACAAGGCACTTATCTCTATCCTAACACTCGACCAGGTAATGGACGGCATCATCAGTAAAGGGGAATACGAGCGGCTCACGTTTATCGGCGACAACCTAAGGGAGGGCAGCAAAGCCGAGAAAAACAAAGTTTTGAAGATTATAAACCAGCGCAAAGACGAGTTAATAAATAAAGTCCGGGAAATAGCATAAACAGGTGTGGATATAAAAATTTTAGCGGGTGGATAATAAACGGCCCGGAGAAGCGTTCATATCCCGTGCCCCAAAAAATTAACACCCATGAATAAAGCCTTATTCTTTTGCGTTGCTCTTTTAGCAACAGTTGTGTCCTACGGACAAACCGACAAAATGTTCAAACATTCCGGCGAAAAGTTGGATGTAAAGATTACCAAAGTCGGTGAGTTTACCATCAATTACACTTACCCCAATGAAGTTGCCGAACAAACCATTGGTAAGTTAGCCGTTGCTAAAATTGAATACAGCAGCGGGAGAAAGGAAGAAATCTCTGATAAAATTGACATCGTTGATAAAAACGACTGGGAGAAGGTCGTTATCCTCGAAGACGTGTCAGCCTCTGTGGGCCTCAAGAAACAAGGCGAGATCAGGGGTAAAACTGCCGGCCTGGTGTCTTACCGCACCTCAGGAAACGCCGATAAAAAGGCGATGGAAAGGTTGAAGAAAGAAGCCGCTGAACTCGGCGCTCCTTTTGTGTTGCTCACAAGCGAAAAAGACAGCCGCTGGACAACACAAAACATCAAGAAAGGTTTTGCATACTCTTACAAATAAAACTGCTTATCTTAAAAAAAGCCCCGTTCAGACGAACGGGGTTTTTTTATTTATTTTCCGGAGGCAAGCTCGTCAATTCGTTTAAACATACTGTCGAACGACGCCCACTGGCTCAAGCCAGTTGTGGTTTTGCCCTGTTTAACAGCGTCCCGCTCCCTGAGAAACGTTTCTGCATCGGTCCATACCGTCTGCACCATTCCCTGGAAACGGTCCTTCATTTGGGGAGTAGCATCCTTCCTGAAAGTAACCATATCATTTACCTGTTTTACTGTTAACGCAGGATTTCTCCAGGGGCTCGTTGCCACGCGTAAACCTTTCATAGCAAAATAAACGGGCGATTTATCAGCGCGTTCGTAGTGCCAATCGCAAATCATGATATCCTTCGGCACCATATCAATGGCGCGGTACGTATAATTATAGCTTGCTTCCCATATGCCATAGCCCGTTGTTTTTCCATCAATCAACCTGTCTCCCCAAATCCATAGTTCCCTGTTTTTTGACGCGAGATGATTGCGAATCTTCCACACTTCTCCTGCGAACAGCTCGGCTTTATCGCGCCCCGCGCAACGCGGACATTTATCATCGCCGAGGTAAAATACCTCATCCATACCGGCATGAAAAGCATTCGACTCAAACGCGTCGCACACTTCATCTACCAGTTCAAAAACAATTTTGTGCACATCTGGATGCAACGGACAATAACTTTTGCAATAAAGGCCGTCAGGATTCGGCCAGGAATATTTCGCGGGCATTTTTACATGAGGCGTTTCATCGAACTGTGGATATACACGCAATAGCGCATATGTTGTGCTCGCCCACGATTGATGTCCTAAGAGGTTGATCTGCGGAATAACGCGAATGCCGGATCTTTTACAAGCCTCAACAATTTTTTTCACATCAGCCCTGGATAGTGCAACGCTATCCCTCAACTCAGGATGTGAAGTGTACTGATAGTTCCAGTCCACTCTCAGAATGAGTGTATTTACCTTACGCGGCGCCAATTCATCGGTAATAAATTTTACAAATGCGTCAACACCGCCCGGTTGTGGTGCAACAATACATAGTCCGCGCACAGGCAGCAACGAATCAATATTTGTTTGCGACCTGGAAAAGAAGGGAACAGCGCAGTATATACCCATCAGCAGTACTGCGAGTTTGAAATAGTTCGTCATTTGGTGATTATTTATTTTAGAATTCAGAAATTAAAGAGAGCCATCGCGCGGCCGGAGCGCCCCAAACCTCCTTGTAAGTGGCCGTGTTGAATTGCGGCCAATACGGTTTGTCGTCGTTAAACCTCGATTGCATTCCGACAGGAATTGCGCCAACCGTTTCGCCGGGAAGCGCCACGTACAGCTGCGGGTAATTACTTCCCTCACCCCATATCAACGATTGGCCAAAAGGATTTTTGCCAACAATCCAGAACAGTTGTTGCTCAGCAATATCCATCAGCTCTTTATCTTTCAAAAACTTTCCGCAAAGTGCGGCAGATTTTCCGGTAGAAAGATGAACAGCAGCATTTCCTTTAAAAGAAAACCAAACAGGAAATACGCGGAGATAATGTTCGTCGTCAAGCTTCACACCATTCTTTAACTGCTCCTTATAATCTTCGGTCGCACCACTCCGGATACCGACCTGGACTTTATAAAAATTCACTGAATCTTTTACTTCATCAATATGATAAACACCGCTTGGAACCATTCCGTATGGCTGCACATATTGCATAATGTTTTTCAGATACTCACCATGCAACTTTATAGTTTCTTTCCATCGGTTGTAATCCGGATGATTCGGCTGTGTTTCGCAAAGAGCCGTAAGCGCCTGCATAAACACATGATCGCGGGACTGATGCGTGAAATGCACGATTGATTTTTTGGTAAGATCGCGGTAAAAAAATCCTCTTGTTTTGCTTTTATCTTTTAATGGCTCGATGCGCTGGCAATCCATTGTATAAACTATTGCTTTTGCTGCTTCATCTGCATAATACTTATCGCCCGTTAATTTATAAAGAAGCGTCGCTGCAAAAGAAACGTTTGCCATATACTGGCTGTTAGAGGCCATCGCAGCATGGTCGCCACCGCCGCCTCCGCTCATTTCATCGAAGCCGATAGAATCGAAACGTTTACGTGCAAAAGAGTAATCTTCGATGGCCACTTTACGCAATCTCTCTTTGAGCATTTTGTCGTTATTCACAGCCATCGAAGCATAAGCTTCAATCCCTGCGAATACAAAATTTTCGAATGCACGATTGTGAATGTGAATTTGTCTTCGCCTGCTTGAATCGTCGCCAGTACCGATAAATCCATCTGTCCACAAATTTGTTCCCCATGTTTGCGCGCGGTAACCGTCGCCAAGTCTTGACTTGAGAATAATATCCAGCCCCCATTCTGCTTCCTCCATTAGTCTGACATTCAAATCTGTGTTACCGTTTTCCTTAGCCCTCCTGGCCATTTCAATCAATGAATAAATAATCTCTCCCGACTGCAACACCTGTTGTGACATATCCGCTGCATCGTGCCAGCCGCCATTGAAAGGAAAAATTTTTCCGTTGAATGTTCCGTTGAGATCAGTATGACACGCACCATGCACACCCGGCACAGGATACCCGCACCGTTCACAGAAAATAAAATTCAGCACGCGCCATGCTGAGTTCTCCCAAATTTTGCCGGAGATATAAAATGGCTTGCTCGCAATATTGCCTATGCGGATAAAGTACTGACCCTCTTTTTTGAAATCGCTGAAATTAATTGTAGAAAAATTGCCGAGCGCTGTTTTTTCCGTGTTAACCTTTCCCTCATACACGACACCATTGTTGATGTTATCGACCAGCTGAAAGTTGCTGTTATTATCCTTTATTCGTACGATAGCTGTTTTTTCGCTTTCAATACCATATCCCGTTGTTGAATAAATGATGCGGTTTTCGGCAGGAATCCATCCTGTTACCGCTTCCGGGTTTTCAACGGTCTCCAGGGTTACGGCATCGATATCAAACTTCAACGAATCGCCCATGGTGCGTTCTTTACCAAACACTTCTATAGCGAAAGAGATCTTTGTTACCTTGTCGCGGGGAAGTTCCGTCATCTCTACAAAACATTCATTCCACTGACCATTGATGAGATTAATTTCGTGGTATCCTTCACGTTCATATTTATCCGGTACTTTTATTTTACCATCGTTCTCCACGTATAAATTGAGATAAATGCTGCGTGCGCCTTCGCAATTGGGATAAATGTAAAACCTGATACGGTTGTACTTCTCCCAGTTCTTTCCTCCAACATCGTAGCTCGCGAGCGATGTTCCAAAGCCCAGGCCCCATCCTAAAAATTGAGGGTACGTTGTTGGTGCATCAAGGCGAAGGCTGTGCTTACCGGAAATACTCCTGTCGGCGCTTATACTCATCCCTCCAATACCCTTGTGCGACCATTTACTAAGTTCTTCCATGTCGCACAGCATCTCAGACGACTTTACTTTTTTGGTTAAACCAAATGATTCGAAGGATTTACTGTAGTCTAATGGCAGTGGACTATGTACATAGCCTGTTTTGCGGATGTCTTCTTTTAGTTGTTCATCAATCTGCGCATGCAACAGGCGGGTGCAGGCAGCCATAAAGAGAGTAGTGGCTATGATTTTCTTCATAATAGCAGTAGTATGGTTATAAATTTAAGTAAAACGGTAACGCACACGGACCCGCGCGTTCGACGTTTTTTCAAAAAATTACCATTACTCTGTTCGAAGTGTTTTTACGGGGTTGGCGAGTGCTGCCCTTATTGCCTGGAAGCTGATGGTACATAAAGCGATGAACGTAGCAAGCGCACCTGCTAAAACAAATACCCACCACGATACGCCGATGCGATAAGCAAAGTCCTGCAGCCACCTGTTCATCGCCAGCCAGGCCACAGGAAAGGCGATAACGGCCGAAACGAGAATAAGCTTCAGAAAATCTTTCGACAACAGGTTTACTATATTAGAAGTGGAGGCGCCCAACACCTTGCGGATACCAATTTCCTTGGTTCGCTGTATGGTGCTGTACGACGCGAGACCCAGCAATCCAAGACAGGATATGAAGATGGCCAGAACAGCGAAGTTCAAAAACAGTTTTCCAAATCTTTCTTCGACGCGGTACTGCCTGTCGAAAAATTCATCCATGAAGAAATAACTAAATGGCCTGTTTGGAATCGTTTCTTTCCATTTTCTTTCAACTTCGGCAATAGTCGCAGGGAGATTATTCGCCGAAACTTTTATCGAAACAAAATCAGTGTTTCCCGGTTCGATGCGCATGCTTAAAGGTTTGATGGGCTGCTGCAGGGAACGGAAATGAAAATCTTTAACCACGCCAATCACCTGTCCCTCTCTACCCCACTGGTCGAACTTCTTGCCAATAATCTGGTCGGGTGATGAATAGCCAAACATTTTTACCGCCGCTTCGTTAAGCACCATTGCCTGCGTAGTATCGGTACCGAAATCTTTCGAGAAGGTTCTGCCGGCAACGGTTTTTATCTTGTACTGATCGATGTAGTCGAAGTCAACGAAATACACATCCAGGTTGGCCACCTGCATATCGCCCTTGATATTTCTTATCTGCGTGTATGCGATGTTATTGCCCGACCCGGGAACGGCCGAAGCAAGGGACACCGATTTAACAGCCGGAATGCCTGTCAGCGCCTGTTTGAACGCATCTTTTCCTTTATCGCGGTTGGTACCTACAACCATTACCTGGTCCTTACTAAAGCCGAGTTCCTGGTTGCGCATAAAGGTCATCTGGTTATAGACGATGATAGTTGAAATAATCAATGCGATGGATATTGTGAACTGGGAAACGACAAGCGCTTTTCTTAAAAAGATGCCTCGTGTACCAGTAGTAAACTTTCCTTTCAGAACAACTACGGGTCTGAAAGAGGATAGAACAAATGCCGGGTAAAGACCCGCCAGCAAGCCAATTGCAATTGCGGCCGCAAAAAGAGTGATGAGGTAAGATGGCTGATCAAAAATCCCGGAGCTGATCGTTTTGCCAGCTAATTGGTTGAACAACGGAAGCAACAACCAGGAGAAAAGCACACTGAATAAAAATGCGATCAGGCAAATAATAATCGACTCACCGATAAATTGTTTCGTTAACTGGTGTTTTTCGGCACCCACTACTTTACGTATTCCTACTTCTTTGGCACGCTCGGAGGCGCGAGCCGTGGTAAGATTGATAAAATTGATGCACGCAATCAGCAAAATAAAGACTGCTATAACCGAGAAGATATAAACGTTGACGATGTTTCCACTTTTCTGGTTGTTGCGGGTGGACCGCAGGTACACATCCCTTAAAGGTTCGAGAGAAAGGGTTGGAAACATTTGGGAGTTCTTCATTTCAGTTCCGTTTCTTCTTTCCAGGAACGCGGGCAATTTCGCCTGCAGCGCTTTCGGATCGGCGCCGGGTTTGAGCAGTACGTAACCAAGCGGCCAGTATCCTCCCCACACACTGTCTACTCCCCTCGCTAAATCCTGGGTTTGGGTGGTCATCGAAATCAACACTTCTGCCCTGAACTGCGAATTCTCTGGCATGTCTTTCATCAGGCCTGTCACCTTCGTTGTGCGTCCGTCATCCCTTATTAAAATGGTTTGACCAACGGGGTCCTTCTTTCCAAAGTATTTATTAGCGGCTTTTTCGGATAATACGGCGCTGTACTGATCCTTTAAAACAGTTTTCGGATCTCCTTTTAGCAGTTTGAAATCGAACACGGTGAAAAAACTGGAGTCGGCCCAGGCGACATCATCCTGCTGGATTTTAATATCATCTTTCCTGATCAGCACCTGGTCCTGCGCAAGACGCACCGCTGCTTCCACCTCGGGGAAATCGTTCTTCATGCTTGGTGGCACCGCCCACGCTGGCCTGTCGGATGTCAGCACTTCGGTAGGCGTCTTTACGTCTGCCACTATTTTGTAGATGCGATCGGCTTTGCTATGAAATGCATCATAGCTCAATTCAAACTTCACATATAAAAAAATGAGAAAGCATGCGGTCAGACCCACAGCCAGTCCCATGATGTTAATCGCCGAAAATCCTTTTGTTTTAAGAAGATTGCGGAACGCGATCTTTAGATAGTTTTTGAACATACTTTGGGGAGTTACAATTGCTCACTCAAAAACGTGCCGCGTTGTAACTACCTGATTGTCTTTCTGTATGAAATATTAAAAAATCAGATGATGTTTGTTTTCGATACAGTGGAGTCGTTCAATGCGTACGGTTTTTTCTTTGAAGCGGACAGATAGTGATGCCAAAGAATCATAGTGGCGATAGACTTATAGGGGTGCCAGTTGGCCACCGTTTCAAGTACCTCATCTTTCGAAGCACTGGCCAGTTTTTTTACCTGTTTAAGGGCGTTGACAGCCGCAAGATCTCCGACAGGAAATATATTCGTTCGCTGTAAAACGAACAGGAGATAAATATCAGCGGTCCAGTTTCCAATACCTTTCAACGACGTTAGTTTCCAGCGAACGGCATCGTCGCTGAGCAAAGCAAGCGCATCGAGATTTAATCTTTCATCTATCATCTCCTGCGCCAGTCCCCGTACATATAAAGTTTTCTGGCGGCTGAAATAACATGCCTTTAATTCTTCATCAGACAGTGAAACAAAATTTTCCGGCGTAATAATTTTTAATCGTTCCCGCAGTTTATTTAACGAGGCCAGTGCAGACGCGAGCGACACCTGCTGCTCGAGTATGATATGCACCAGCGATTCAAAAGTGTTTGGCCTGTTCCACATGGGCGGATAACCATACGACTTCAGAATACCGCGCAGATCATTATCGCGCGAGGCCAGGTCGTCGCAAATTTGATGGAAGTTATCAGAATTGAATTGCAGTATCAGCGACATATCATTCAAAAGTATGCCGATCGTTTAACATTCCACCTTTGCGAAATGAAAAACTGGCAAGAACCGCTAACTTTTCAAAACAAAAAATGGATTAATACCGAACATTTTTCCGAATGCTTTATTAAAATGTGAAGAGTCTGCAAATCCAACGTAATGTGCACATTCGGTAATCGAATATCCTTCAATGGATTTTGCTGTCGCCAATAATATTTTTTTCCAGAGAATACATTGATGCACGGAAATTCCCAGCTGTTGTTTAAATAAATGGGCGAGCCTGCTTTCTGATAAAAACGAAAGCTTTGCTAATTCGGCGAGCGTTAATTTGTTATTCGTGGCGAGCGATTCGATTGCGTGAAGGCATTTAGCGATCCTGTGGTCTATGTCTGAAGAAAATGCAGTTTGATCGGGGATTGTAAGGTTGAATGAACCGTTTTCGTAAAACCCGGTCAGATCGGGCTGAATAAGTATTTGATTATTTGACGGCAGGAGAAATTTCCTATCAATATATCTTCCCGATTCTGAAATCGGATCTACAAACAGAAGATCACATTCAGAACCAACACAGCTAAAACTATGCGGTATATTAGAAGGAATAATCGCGCCCGAAATATTCTCATACTTTTTCTCATCCGTTGTTATACTGAAACAGCCTTCCCCGCTTACCACAATTTCTATGGCGTAATGGGCATGCCTTCCCGTTGAATAGCGACCCTTTGAAAAGACAGCGTAACCTTTTTCAATATCAAATTTTTCTATCCCCACAATTCTTTTCGTTTCACATTATTTGAGAACGTCGGCAATAGCAGCAACATACTGCGGATTGTCGGTGATTCCATTGTGCCCTTGTCCTTTCAAAGTTATAAGCGTATCAGTACTCTTTAATTCGTTTCTCAGCTTAACAGAAGATCCATAATAAATTACTTCATCCGCGTCGCCGTGAAATAATACGACCGGCATGCTGCAACTCTTCACATACCGCGATGTTTCAAATTTATACCTCAAAAGAAAGGTGGGAATCAGGGGATAATTTTCCCGCATCATATCAGTAAGGCTATAATACGGGGCCTGTAAAATAAGCAATCGCGGGTGGTTGTCTGAAGCAAGTTTTGATGCAAGACCCGTGCCGATAGAATATCCTAAAACAACAATTTTGTTTTCATCATACCGCTTTTCGATTTCATTGTAAGCAGCCTGCATGTCCCTGAACAGCTTTTCTTCACTGTCAATGCTGCCGCCACTTTTTCCGAAGCCGGGGTAGTCCGCAATGAACACATCATAATTCAAATCTGTATATCGCTTTGCTACCGATCCCCATCGGACAATCGATCCGGTATTGCCATGCAGGTAGAAAATTACACCTTTCGAACTATCAGCTTTAAAGAGCAATCCGTTTACTTCATACCCCTCTCCTGTGTTGATGTTCAATTCTTCGAAAGGCTGATCGAAAGAGAATTTGTAATTCTTGTCGAGCTTGTCAGGATGAAATATGACTATTTCCTGGAAGAAATATGCCGCAGCGCATATAAGCACATAACCGAAAACCAGGATTTTGAGTATACGGAAAATAACTTTTTTTCTATTTGGCATGTGGATGAATGTGCGCCCGCAATCGCAGGTGTAAGATAAGCGAGCCCGTTCAAATACTGGCAGCATTTTCGCAAGATTTCATTTATGGCAAAGGCAGCTAAAAAGAAGGCCGCTAAAAAAAAGAAAGCGGCTCCGAAGAAAAAATGGTCACGCAGGGTAACTCAAACAAGTGATGCACTGGACCTGGAAAAAGGAATATTTGCCGGCAATGACGCTGTGAAAATCGCCCGTTCATTAAAACGTTCCGCGACAAGAAGCAACCGAAGAAAAGGCACGCCCTACCAATCGGCGATGTCAATGCTGAACTTTTACATCAACCGCGGCGGAAAAAACCTTTCGCAATCAAAAAGAAAAGTTCTTGAAAAGGCAAAGGGCGAATTGAGGAAACTTTTTCACAGGGAAGAATAAAAAAATGGAAACCGGAACTTGTTCCGATTTCCATTGACGATGGCCAAAAAATATCTTTATTACCTTCTGTCCGGTCTTCTGCCTCTCGGCGGGTCAACACGTGGTGCCGGTGATGGCGATGAGGAACGCGGCTGTGGACTGCTTACCCGTGGCAGCTCACGCGGAGCGCTGCTTCGGCTCGGTTCAGGGCGACTCACCCTTGGCAATTCGCGAGGTGCAGATTGCTGGCGCGGCTCAGGCCTTGATACCCGCGGCAACTCACGCTGAGAATTGTTATTGTTCTGTCTCGGTTCCGGGCGGCTCGCACGTGGCAACTCTCTCGGCGCGTTGTTGCTTTCCTGCTGTTCGGGACGATATACTCTCGGTAATTCCCTGGAGTTATTATTGTTGTCACGACGTTCAGGTGCGTTGTTATTGTTGTTATTATTATTATTTCTTTCTGCAGGGTTATTCAATATCGGCTCGCGTGGATTTTCATTTCTGCGTAACCTTCTGTCGCCGTCATTATTATTATCGTTCTGCACCGGCGTCAGTTCACGACCGAACCTTTCGCGTGAAGGCCTTGGATTGTTGTTGTTCACAACAGCATTCGCGGGCCTGTACACTCTTGCCGTACGTTGAATATCTCTTGTAGTAACGCCCTGCTGGTTGTTATACAGGTTATAGTTGCGCGAGGGTCGTACACCATAGTTTGATACGTTTCTCTGCGGTCTGCCTGCGCTACCATATAAAGGACGACGGTCATAGTTCCTGTTGTATCCGTAGTAATTCCTGTCGCGATAGTAGTAACCGTTGTTCCAGTAATAGTGCCTTCTGTACGGAGGGCAATATCTCGATGGACCCCACCAACCACCACCATAACCATAACCGTAATAGCCAACACCGCCCCAGGCAAATCCTACGTGAAGAAATCCATAGTTATATCCCCAGTTGAAGTTCCATCCATACCAGGGATCGTATATGAATCCGAATCCCCATGTCCACGGCCTGGGATAATAATATGTGCGGTACCAGGGTCTATAGTGCCATCCGGTACCATAAACGATTGTAGGACCGTAGAAATAACTTCCGAGATATCCTGAAGTATAACCCATGTACACATAGTCGGGCGTAACATCATACACATAAACATATCTCGAATTATAAGCCGGGCTGCTGGCCGGAATGTTCTCGATATCACGTGGTCTGTCGTTCGCTACTGCCCACGGTCCATAAGGATCATCGCTGATGAACCATACACCATTGTCGAGCGCGAAATAATTTCCGCTCGCTTCCTGAACTACAGTAACGTTCGCGTTTTCAGCGAGCCTCAATGAGGTTCCCTGGATGCGTGTGAAATAAGGCTCCCCATCATACTGAACATCTATGGTAGCTGTTCTCCTGTCAACCTTCGCTGTTTGCGGAACATATGCGTTTACCCTTGCGTTTTCCGCAGCGTCTGTACCGGCAACACTCGCAAGCACCTGGTCTTTATCTGAACCGTCAGGGATCTTTGCAAAGTCATCAGGCAACCTGTCGGCAGGTACATATTCCCACGGGCCGTTCATGTTTGACGAACGGTACCAGCGACCGGCGATGAGAATGTATGTTTTTTGTGAATTGATATCTTTAAAAATCTCGTTGGGAGAGTTCGCAACATACAGAAGTGATGTACCGGCAACATTTTTATACTCAGGTTCGCCATTGGTTTGAATTAACTCTGCCGGTTCCGTAGTTACAATAATATCTGTGAGTTTCGGATCCGTTTCAAGTTCTTTTCCGTTGTTATTTTCTTTCTCCTGTTTCTTTACCTGCTCATTTACTGATTTTACTTTGGCAGAGAGGTTTGTATTCTGCCTCCATCCACTTGTAATACCGGTAGAACGGTACCAGTTACCACCCGAATACAGGTTCCACTGACCATTCTCCTTAAATATCAGGTTGGGACTGTTTACAACTTTATCGGCATCGAGGTTTTTATCGCGTGACACTTTTGGATCGCCGTCGATTACAACAAGAGCAGACGGTTTGTCGGCATAAATAATTTTAGGCGGCGCGTTATTAAATTTTGCGGCTTCAGTTGTACCCTGCTCGTGGGCAACGGCCTCTTCCACTTCGGCTTTCGTCATGCCCCAGTTCCAGTCGGGCGCTTCTTCTTCAAGCTTCGTGGTGAAATTTTCTACCTGCTGCTGGTCTTCCATTCCTGAAAATTTAGCGCGGGTAACATTAAACGATTGAACGTTGATATTTCCTGATCCGGTGTTCTGGACCGTGGCATTGAAAAGGATTGCGCCAAATACAGGTTCGCTCGTGGCCGTTTTTCTGTAGGCGACGGCGGCGCGGCCTGTCATTTCATTCCCGGAAAGGGACTCAGGTTGCGGTTCGTAAACGGTTAACTTGCTTCCATCGGAAGATGTTATTTCCCTGGGCCACTCATTTTGGGAAAAAGTCGCGGATATACCCGCGAAAATGGCAATCGTAAGCAGGAGTAATTTGTGTTTCATCCGTTCAAAATTTTTTTTTAATGGTCGGATGGAACCTCGCTGTTTGTTCTGTTGTGTAAAAGAACGAATTGGGCTCGGTTTCATACTGGTTGTGTTACGTACTGCAAATTAGACTCCAATTAAGGGTCAAAAGCTTATCGGGAGAATGAACTATATGGTTTCTTTAACTATTCGCTCCGGAGGCTTTTTACAGGATTTGCCATAGCGGCTTTCATGGCCTGAAAATATACGGTAGAAAATGCTATAAACAAAGCAATAAGCGCGGTTATCAAAAATATCCACCACTCAATAGAAACCCGGTACGCAAAATCCTGGAGCCACTTGTTCATTGCCCACCAAGAAAGCGGGAAAGCGATCAACCCCGCAACCAGTACAAGTTTGAGAAAATTCAAAGACAACATACCTGTGATATTCGGAACGGAGGCACCCAGCACTTTTCTTATTCCAATTTCCTTAATACGTTGTTCGGCTGCATAGGTTATCAAACCAAATAATCCGAGGCAGGCTATTACAATTGCGATCACTGCAAAAGTGATAAATATCTTTCCGGTACGTTGCTCTGCAGTATACAGGTTGTTGAAGTCATCATCCATGAAAGTATAGCCGAAAGGTTGTCCGGGAGCCATCTGTTTCCATTTATTTCCAATTGCAGCCACAAGATTTTTTACGTCGCTTACATCAATGCGAACAGAAATGTTCCAGTTGTTCCGAACATATAGCAGTGAAAGGGGAGTAACAGCATCCTTCAAAGAGCTGAAATGAAAATTCTTTATAACACCCACAATGTGGTATTCCGTTACCGAACGATCCTGGACGTTTCCAAGACGGTAAAGCTTTTTATTCAATGCTTTTCCTCCATCGATGAGGCGTGCTGCGGCTTCATTTACAATAATCGCGGTGGAATCGGTAAGAAAATCCTTTGAAAAATTTCGGCCGTTGAGCAATTTGATATCCAAAGTAGGAATGTAATTCTCGTCCACCGACCAGACCTGTAACGATATGGAAGAATTCTGGTCCATTGCAGGCGAAGTAAAAAATGCATCATTGCCCCTGGTGTAGTTTACCGGGAGGTAACCACTCAACGAGGCATTTTTAACGCCCGGCAGTTTTGTCAATTCATTCCTGAACGCTTCCGCACCCTGGCCAAGCGCAGATGTATTCTGGATGATCAGCACCTGCTGGCGATTGTATCCTAGATCCTTATTCCGGATAAAGTTCAATTGAGTATAAATAACGATGGTTCCAAAAATGAGCATGATGGAAATCACAAACTGGCCCACTACCAAAGCGTTTTGCAACCACGATCTCTTAAATCCTCCTGAAAGTTTTCCTTTCAGCACCTGTATCGGTTGAAACGCTGAAAGAAAAAATGCAGGATAACTGCCCGCAAGCAATCCGACAATCACCATAAGTACTACGAGTGCGAGCATCATAGCGGGACGCATCAGTTCGGAATGATCAATTGCCTTTCCTGAAAGATCGTTGAAGTACGGGAGCAACGACCACGCAATAACAATGGCTGCAATTAAAGCCACTATACTTATCAGCATGGATTCCATCAAAAATTGCTGAATTAAATTCTTCTTCAGTGAGCCGAGCACTTTTCTTACACCCACTTCTTTGGCGCGGTTTGAAGACCGAGCCGTTGAAAGATTCATGAAATTTACGCATGCAATCAGCAGTATCAATAAGGCTATGGCAGAGAAAATGTATACCACCTCCAGGTTACCATTGGCATCGAGTTCACCAAGTTTACCGGAATGAAGATGGATGTCGGAAACCGGCGTCAGGCTCGTTCTTACATATCCTCCCTCCTTCTTGAAATCATCCATCGACAAATTAATAGCCTGAAGCGATGGGCCGGTATGTTTTTCCAGCATCGCATCCAGTTCGTTCACCAGATTTTTTGTATCGGTGTTTTCTTTCAGCAGAACGTAAGTTGAGTAGTTTTCGCTTAACCAGTTAACACTCCGGCTATCCGGGTTTTCACTCATCGGAATAAAGAAATCGAAGTTGAAATGTGTTTGCTTTGGAATGTCGCTGATAACCGCGGTAATCTTATAGTTGCCGGTGTCGTTGATGATGAGATTTTTACCTACTACGTCTATATTGTTAAAATATTTCCTGGCCCTGCTTTCTGTTAATACGATGGAATGGGGTTCAACAAGCGCTGTCTTTGGATTTCCAGCCAATACAGGGATGCTGAAGATGTCGAAAAATGTAGAATCAGCATAACCCACCCTGCCCTCTCCAACATTTTCGTTTCCCTTTCTAACCAGGAAGCTTCCATACCAGCGTAACCTTGTGTATTGTTCGATGCGGGGAATTTCGCGGACCATCGTCGGGCCCATCAATGCAGGTGCCTGGGCAATATCGAAGTAATTACCTCCAAATTTTACTTCATTGTTTACACGGTAAATTCTGCCTGCATTTTTGTGATACTTATCGAAGCTCAGTTCGTCTGAAACGTATAAAAATATAAGAAGGCATGTTGCGAGACCAACGGCAAGACCGGTTAGGTTTAGTAACGAATAAAATTTGTTTTTAAGAAGATTTCTTACCGCAGTTTTGAAGTAGTTTTTGAACATATTAGTGGAGGTTGAACTTTTCGTTCAACGGATGTGCCAATTAGGGAAGCTGTTTAACGTAAATTGGTTAGAAAGTATGCGCGCAATATAACTGTACGGAAACGAACACAGCGCTGTACGAAAGTGGTTTCACCGCAGATCCCTCGTCGGCCTTCGGCCTCCTCGGGATGACACCCGCGACCCTTTGTCATCCCGAACCCGATGACACCAGCGACCCCTTGTCATCCCGAACCCGATGACACCCGCGACCCTTTGTCATCCCGAACCCGATGACACCAGCGACCTTTGTCATCCCGAACCCGATGACACCAGCGACCCTTTGTCATCCCGAACCCGATGACACCAGCGACCCCTTGTCATCCCGAACCCGCCGCAGGCGGTGTGAGGGAACAGCGGAGCAAAAATTACCAATTATGAATTGAACCATCCGGCGCCTCTAATATCGGATGCGGGTATTTCGTATTCGCCGTCACCTCAAACAAAAACGTCGCCTTCTTCGGATCGAACTTCACTCCCAACCCGGGTTTATTATTAAGGTGCAATTTCCCCCTATCGAACAATAGATAATCCTCATTGAAATACTCCGGCCTCTCCACCACTCCGCCAGCTATTTCAATCATGCACCTGGTGGGACTGCTGCTACCCAACACATGAACCAGCGAGGCGGTAGACAACGGTCCGCAAAAATGAGGAATCATGCCCACGTAATGCGTTTCCGCCATCGAAGCAATTTTTTTCAACTCCGTAATACCCCCCGCATTAGGCAAAGTGACGCGGGAATAATCGATCAGCCTGTTTTCAATCAGTTCATTAATGTCCCACCTGTCACCGAATTGTTCGCCGACAGCAATGGGAACCTTCGTCATCTGACGGATTGTTTTGTATACACCGGGATTTTCTGAACGAATAATATCTTCAACAAAATAGGGTTCGAGTTTTTGCAGTTCGTCGCAAATCTTGATAGCTTCCGCTGTATCAAACCTGGTATGGAGATCTATCGCCCAGTTACCCGAACCACCTACCGCCGCATCAATTCTCCTGCTGAAATCTATCGTGCTTTTCGCATTATGATAGAAATCGAATTTAGTGTCGCCATTACCGCCGGTAGGACCAATCCGGTAGCTTCTGAAACCTGCTGCAATACAATCTTTCGCTCTCTGCTCTTCCGTTGTTGCTTTCGAAGGACTGTAACCTGTTGCGTAACACTCTACATAATCGCGCGTGGCGCCGCCGAGCAATTCATAAACAGGAATGTTGAGCGCTTTTGCTTTGATATCGTACAATGCCATTTCTATGGCGCCGACCGCATGAAGTTTTTCTCTTCCGGGCGGATAAAACATTCCGCGGTAGAGCAACTGCCAGATATGTTCGATACGGAAAGGGTCCGCGCCAATAATCATTTGGGCGCATTGCTCGATACTATCTTTAGTGCCACCCTCACCTATACCAATAATACCGCCATCTGTTTCAATCTCCACTATACCCCGCGCCTGGTTGAACAATGGTTTTGTGTACCCCGGAGCGGCATAATACCTGATCTTTTTAATCTTTAAAGAAGAGAAGGCATGCGAAACAATCGCCGGGGCGGCATTCGCTTTGAACATCGGTAATCCGGCAGCTAATCCTGCGGAACCCCAAAGGGCCGACTTCATAAAATGGCGTCTCTGCATATATGAATAATTTAGTTTGGTCTATTTAAACCGTGAATCGTGAGGGGTGAAGCGTATTGCTATTTTGTCCTCTCCCATTATTTTGCCGTGATCTAAATAACTGGCAGTTAATGTAACCGCCGACGCACCATTCACACTAAAAGAACCCTCTTTACCTAAATAATATTCTACAGTCTTTTCATCTTTAAACTTCAGTATCCAATTAACCATTTTGGCAATCTCTTCGTTGGATAATTCAGGATGCGACGGCATCACAATTTCACCCCAAATCCCACTCGATCCATCCTTTACGTGTTTGATCAATTCCGCGGTATTGGATTTTTTTATGCTGATGTCCATGAACGACGGCCCGATTAACTTTGACTTGAAAGCGTGACAATTCATACAGTTCGACGACATCATCGCATGCAACGCACTTTTATCATTCGGCCTGCCTTTGCCAGAATTAACAGTCAACAGGATTTCGTTTGAATTGATTTCATCGAATTTCGTGTCGCCATCCTCTTTGTCGGATACGTCAATCGAATATCTTACCTGCGAACCTGGTTTTAAATTTTCATTCGCCTTTGGAAGCGTAATCTTTACCACTGGCGGTTGATTTTGCTGAAAGATGAATGCCACCAACAGCGCCACTAAAAATGTTTTCATCAGAGTTCATTTATTTCTTTTGCCACCCGTTGCGCAGAACGCAGGCACGACTCCATCCCGCGACTTAAATTATCGGCATATGTACCCGCAAAATAAATTCTGCCGTCAGGTTTAAGAATTTCCGGCCAGAATTTATGCATCTCACCGATGGGCCACGATTCCATTTCACATGTGGGTGCGAGTTTATCTTTTGTCCAGTCAACGGTCAGCGCCTGTACGATCGTATCTTTTTTCCCGGGATACACTTCCCTGAATGCGGCGAGACCGCGTTGCGCGGATACACCTCCCGGGGCGTATGCTTTTAAAATAATTCTTGTCGAATCTACGTCGTTCGTTTCTTCCCAGATAGATGAAATATCAGGATGCTCAAAATCCATGTTGATGCTCTTGAACCCGTCATCGAGCCAGAACCTCGAACTTGCTTCGAACACATAGAAAGGATGCGATG
>JAEUVS010000084.1 GCA_016786745.1 Chitinophagaceae bacterium
ATGCAAGAGGAGCATAATGAATAAATACGGAACCGCCACCCTGGTAAGAAAATTTTACAAAGTTCGGCTGTCCATGCTCGTTACGCCCCAATATATTTGTAACGGCACTATCCATCCCGGAAAAATATCCGTCCAGCTTCATGCCTGGATACTGGAACCGGGCTGTGTCTCCCGATCCGGGATCATAAATGTTTACAGTCAGTGAATCTTCGAACATGTCATTGTATTGCTGTTTCAAACGAAACGTGTCTAAAAGATTATCCCCAATAGACATCGCAGAGATAAAAACATGATTGCCGGAAATGGCATGTTGCAGTATTGCCTTCAACTCATCTTCACTTGGCCTCAATGTCGGGCCAATAATTATGTATGCAGAGGAATAATTACTTCCACCGAACGTTTCCGGCGACTCATCTGATGTCATCACCGTAGAATTCGGGAAGATGTGCCCGAGATTTTTATACGCGTAATACGTCCCGTACGGAATTCTATCGTTTCGCCACAACGTGATGCGGTTATTCATGCGTTTTCCGCACGATGAAAGGGTGACAACCACGATTGACAACATTACAAAAAAGTATGACTGGATTTTTGTCAACTGCGCGGATTAAACTGGTTGAAATTTGATCGTATCACATCGAACTGTGATTCGTTTGGGTTGAATTCGCCATACCATACATATTCATAGATGCGTGTCAGCTGCCTGAACTTTACCAGCCCGCTGTGGTTATACATTTGCCTGATATAGTCCTGGTTAGTTGATTTGGCATGAAGGGTAATAACATTATATTCACTTAAGAGCTTCAGCGTTTTCAGATACATATACCGCACTGCCTGGCGATAATTTTTGTTGCGTGTTTCCTCCAGTATACGTTCGTCAAGGTTTTCGGGCGTTAAGTCTTCATCTCCCCCATGCGCTGTTGACGTACCTCTTTTTTTTCGTGATACCAGGAAGAAATTGTTTGCAACCATTACCTGGTAAATGGCGAAAATAATTCCCGCGGCAAGAACCACCCACAACAATAGTTTAAGCAGGCGGCTCTTTGAAATCGCGTTGAGCAGCCGGCTGAACTTCCCGGGTTCATCGTCTTGCTGCTGTTGCCAGTAAGAACTGTCGTTTGCATATGCGAACTCCGGATCCCCCTTCATTCTTTCGGTCACGCTGTCCGGAACTTTTCTGAGTTCTGTCGCAGAATGTTTCTTCTGCCAGTCTTGCCCTGTAGCAGGCGTATTAAAAGACAGGAGCAACAGGCACAGGGCAACGTGAAAAAAATATTTCTTCAACATCCTCATTCCTGCGTGGTTTGTGTTTTCAGCAGCATTTTGCTTTTTACCCTCCTGGTTACTTTTATCGGGAAGATGATAAAATACCACACAATAAATGATAGTGAAAGCAGCAAAATAGAGATACTTATTGGTCTTGGCATAGAAGAATATCTTGTAATAAAACCCTCTAAAAACGCCGCTGCAATAAATATAGGAACGAGACCAATCATCAGCTTCATCCCATCGCGCGCGCTTCTCTTCAGCGAATCGAGGCGCCTGTGTGTTTTGGGAAACAATATGCTGTTACCTAAAATAAATCCGGCCCCTCCTGAAATGATGATAGCAGAAATTTCAAGTGTGCCATGAATCCAGACAGTCAGCACCGATTGCCAGCCGAGGTTCTTCATGAAGAAAAATGTTTGGAACGAACCGAGCATCATGCCGTTTTCGAACAGCATCCAGATGGTGCCCGCTGAAGCAAGCATTCCACCGATAAACACCATGAAAGACACTTTAATGTTATTCAACGCGATGGTAAAAAACATGGTGACAGGCTCCATTGATTTATAAACCCCGAAAGGATCGCCTTTGGCAATATTGTCTTCCGTCATTTCAACATATCCATCGCCCAGCACGCCTCTTACGAATGTTTGATCCTGCGCCGATGAAAATGCGGCCATGAGCGCAAACACCGTAAAAATCAAAAATGAATACAGCAGTTCACGATGGTACCTGCGCACGAGCAATGGAAGCTCTGTTGTCCAGAATGTGATGAGCCGCGAGCGGTCTTCGCGTTTGTTTTTATAAATGCCCAGATAAATTTTTGACGCGAGCCCGTTGAGGTATTGCGTTACCGCGCTTTGAGGATAAAATGTTTTGGCGTAGCCGAGGTCGTTTACCAGTTCCGTGAATTCGTGGGCCATTTCATCGGGATCGGATGAGGATTCATACTGGTAACCTTTCCACTTTTCTATATTTTTTTTAAGGAATAGTCCTTCGCGCATATGTTTGTTTTTTCCCAGGAGCTTTGCTTCTCCGCAGTTCCCTCACGCGAGGCTTCGCCTCGGTTCGGGATGACAACGCTCTCCCTGCCAACTGCCCACTGCCCTCTCACCTCTCACTTCTCACCTCTCACCTCTCCCCTCTCACTTCTCACTTCTCACTTCTTCCCTCTCACCTCTCACTTCTCCCCTCTCCCCTTAAATATAATCGTTCTATCTTTAACTCCTATGCCCCTTGTAAAATTAGACACAGGATACAATATCCAGGTAGAATTTATGGTGGCTCCGTTCGGACAACGCATGCTGGCCTGGATTATCGACGTAATGATTTGCTGGATGATCACCGCCGCTCTCGCTACAGTTACCAATACCCCGTCTTTTTTCGTGTGGACAAATTCATGGACACTATCCGGGCTGCTCATCAGCCTGCCCGTATTATTCTATCACCTTTTTTGCGAGGTAACATTAAATGGCAGAAGTGTGGGAAAACTACTGATGCGGTGCCAGGTGGTGACCGAAGAAGGCGGCCAGCCCACGTTTGGACAATACCTCATCAGGTGGTCGTTCAGGATACTCGATTTTCCGTATTGGATATTCGTAGCCACATCGGTAGGCGTTTTGCCGTGGTGGACCCTCCCACTTGTGTTTTCAGGTGTCGCCTGTGTAATTTTTACTGATAAATCGCAGCGTATAGGTGATGTGGTGGCCGGCACCATTCTCATCGATACAAGAAACAATACCTCGTGGCAGGATACTGTTTTTACCGAATTGAGTGAAAACTACAAACCGCGCTATCCGCAGGTGATGCAGCTTACAGACCGTGATATCAACACGCTGAAAAGCATTATCAATACGGTGAAAAAGAAAAATGATCACGAACTGGCTAACAGGATTGCACAGCGTATCATCTCCAAAACGAAAATGGAGACCGACCAGTACCCGATTGATTTTCTTGAAACGCTGCTACTCGACTACAACTACTACTCAACGCGTTAACTGCATTGCGATTTTCTACATATATGCCGCACCCAGTATCTGGAAGAAAAAGGCAAACACGTAAAATACCAGCATTATAATCATAAGTATGCCGACGTACCTGTAATGCGCCCTCAGATTTTTGAGAGAATTTTGAAGCTTGGTCTGCTCATTGCTCCGTATCGCCGACTGAACCTGCGACGCAAACCTGTACAGGTAAAGACAGGGAAAAAAATACACAAGTGCGAGCACGATAAAGAAGAATGCAAAGAAGCCCGCGCCTGCGGCAGCAGCTCCGCCACCGAGCGATGGATATAATGCACCCATCATAGATCCGGCAAACAATCCGGCCAGAACTATCAAAATGCAAAAAATAAAACCGATGATCGCGAGGAATTTTGCCCATTTGGCGGCATCGTTTAAATAGCTGCTCGCAAGGTGGTCTACCTGCAGTTCGAACAGGTTTTGGCTTTGACTTGGTTGGTCCATTTGTGGAGGTTTAAGTGGAGTATTGTTGTAAAATAAGAAATCTAGTACGCAATTGCAAACAATACTCTCTGGCTGCTCGGCTTACCCGACAGTACACATTTCCCTTCCTCAGGCGGGTTGTTCAACGGAATGCATCGGATGGTGGCTTTCGTTTTTTCTTTAATGGCCGCTTCCGTTTCTGCGGTTCCATCCCAGTGCGCGGAAATAAAACCTCCTTTTTCATCAAGCGTTTTTACGAAGTCGTCCCATGTATCAACTTTCGTAATATTTTTCTCGCGGAACGCAAGCGCTTTGTTGAACATGGCCTTCTGAATTTCGTCGAGCATTGCTATGATGGTTCCGCTCAGGGCCTCCAACGAAACACTCGACTTCTGACGCGTGTCTCTCCTCGACACTTCGGCAACATTATTCTGAAGATCGCGGGCGCCGATTGCGATTCTTACGGGCACACCCTTCAATTCGTATTGTGCGAATTTCCAACCGGGACGCTGGTTATCGCTGTCATCATACTTAACTCTTACGCCTTTCGCTTTCAGCTCTTTTATAATCTCGTTGGCCTTTGCATCGATGCCGCTCTTTTGTTCGTCGCCTTTGTAAATAGGAACGATAACCACCTGCAGCGGCGCAATTTTGGGTGGAAGAACAAGTCCCTCATCATCGCTGTGTGCCATCACCAGGGCGCCAACTAACCGCGTGCTCACTCCCCAGCTGGTAGCCCACACATAATCGAGCTTGTTATTCTTATCCGAGAAAGTAACGTCGAAGGCTTTGGCAAAATTCTGACCCAAAAAATGCGAAGTACCGGCTTGCAACGCCTTTCCATCCTGCATCAGCGCTTCGATACAGTAAGTGTCTTCAGCGCCGGCAAATCTTTCCGAAGCGGTCTTCACCCCTTTGATTACAGGAAGCGCCATCCAGTTTTCGACAAAATCCGCATATACATCGAGCATTCGCTTACTTTCTTCCAGGGCTTCGTCTGAAGTCGCATGCGCGGTGTGTCCCTCCTGCCATAGAAATTCCGCTGTGCGGAGGAACAGTCTTGTCCTCATTTCCCAGCGTACAACGTTTGCCCACTGGTTGATGAGCAAAGGAAGATCGCGGTATGATTGTATCCAGGTTTTATAAGAATTCCAGATAATCGTTTCGCTTGTTGGTCTTACGATCAGTTCTTCTTCGAGCTTTGCATCGGGGTCGGTAATTACGCCGCCGCCGTCCGGATCGTTTTTTAACCGGTAGTGGGTAACGACAGCGCATTCTTTGGCGAAACCCTCCACATGAGCCGCTTCACGGCTCAGGAAACTTTTTGGAATGAACAGCGGGAAGTAAGCATTTACGTGACCAGTGTCTTTGAACATCCGGTCGAGAGCGTCGCGCATGTTTTCCCACAGGCCAAATCCATAGGGTTTGATGACCATACAGCCCCGTACAGCCGAATAATCGGCAAGATCACCCTTGATAACAAGGTCGTTGTACCATTGAGCGTAGTCCGTACTTCTTGGTGTAATTTCCTTACTCATTTCAATCGGATTCTGTCCTTAAAATTTGGCCGTTCTAACAGAAAAACAGAGGCACTTTTTAACATATGACGTGCAATGCTTTTCTTTTTTCCGGTGTCTAATAATCGTAACTTTACTACGTGGACGCAAAAGTAGCAACTTCGTCCATAACGATAAAAATCAATCATTGCCATGAGATCACTGATAATAGCCTCAATAGTAGCCGTAACGATGATGAGCAGTTGCTCTGTGTATCGTGAAGGACAAACACCCGACGACGTATATTTTTCTCCCGGACGGTCATCGCAGGAGGCAGCATATGTGGAAGCAACTGACGGCCGCGACGATGGTCAGCGTTACAACGAACGTTCCTACAATGGATACGACGACTATGCCACCGCTGACGATCGCTGGCTGATGATGCGCGTACGCAACCCCTACAGGTGGTCGTATTTTGACAGCTACAACTACATGAGCCCTTACTATGGTTACTACAGCCCTTATGGTTTTGGTTATAATGGATTCGGCGGCGGATGGTCTCCCGGATGGAGCGTTGGTTTAGGTTTTGGCGGATTAGGACTTGGCTATGGTTATTACGATCCCTTCTACCCGTCTTATGGATATTTCAACGATTACTACTACTGGAATTCTTATTACAATCCTTACTATAGCAAGGGAATTGTTGTGAATCCAAGAACGGATCCGGCAGCTTATAACAGGATCAGGAATTTCAACCTGAATACCTACAACAACAGAAATTACAACAGCAGGTCAACTCTCAACCCCGGCTTACAGGGTTACAACAATAACAACAGCAATAATAACAACAGAACACTCGGCAACTCTTTCAGAAGATTATTTTCAAACAGCAATTCAAACAGCAATAATTCATCCGTTTCCCCGCGTCAGCGCGAATCATACAGGTCGAGCGATTACAGAAATTCCGACAGGCCGGTGCGGGTGTATTCTCCCAGCAATAGCAGCTCAAATAATTCAACTTATACTCCACGAAGTTCAAGCGGAGGTAGTTCCAATTCAGGAGGTGGCAGCGCAGGTAGTAGCAGCGGATCCAGACCAAGCAGGAGATGATAAAAATTCTTTCAATTTGTTCGATCGCTTGTTTCATGGCGATCCAGCTGAATGCACAACTCCCGGAAGACGCGATCCGGATGTCATGGTCCGTTCCCTCGGGAACAGCACGTAACCAGGCTATCGGCGGCGCGGCAGGTTCACTCGGTGGAGATATCACATCAACATTTGTAAATCCCGCGGGGATTGGTTTTTATAAAACCAGCGAGTTTGTATTCAGCCCGATGGAATCTTTTTTCGGCGGCAAAAGTCAATTCAGGGGTACTTCAGATCGCGCGGATAAAGAATATCAATTTAATCTCGGAGCAACCGGCCTCGTGGTCGGATCATCAAATCCCAATTCAAAGTGGAACAGCAAAGCATTCAGCATCGCAATAAACCGCGCCGCTAATTTCAATAACGAAATATTCTACCAGGGTCAAAATGATTTCAGTTCGTTTTCGGAAAGCTTTGCAGAAGAATTTGCAAATTCAGGCCTGCCTATTAATACGGAGCTCCCAACAGCTCCCCTTTCATTCGGAACCAAACTTGCGAACTACGCGTACCTGATAGATACGCTGAC
Organism: Chitinophagaceae bacterium; assembly: GCA_016786745.1. Lineage (GTDB taxonomy): Bacteria > Bacteroidota > Bacteroidia > Chitinophagales > Chitinophagaceae > Flavitalea. The sequence goes on from JAEUVS010000084.1 coordinate 6,879, forward strand.
TATTGATGGCACTACACAGGTTGTAGGGTTGCCGGAAAGAGATGCACTTTTAAATGGCACCGATTTTCTCTTACGCCAGGAAAAAAGCATATCCACTTCCGGCGGTATTACGGAAATAGCAATCGGCTATGCCGGCAACATGAACGATAAACTTTTTATCGGCGGTAGCCTCGGCATACCCATTGTGAAGTATGAACGAAAAACCATCCTTTCGGAATATGATGAGAGTGGTAACAACGACAACAACTTCAATTACGCGCGATATATTGAAAATTACGAAGCCACTGGCGGGGGCTTCAACCTTAAATTTGGCATGATCGTGAAACCGACCAGCAGTGTACGCGCCGGCTTCGCCATTCATTCACCCACGATTTACAGCATCAGGGAAAGCACCACGGGCTCCATTGAAGCGGATCTCGAAGGGTACCTTCGCGATGGACGTTATAGTTTTGCTGACGAAGACAGCATCTATACGCAGTTCGACTATAATGTGCCCAGGTTTCGGTACGACTATTTTTCACCATGGAGATTTTTAGTGAGCGGCTCATATGTTTTCAGTGGTGTTGAAGATGTTTCGCAGCAACGCGGATTTATTACTGCAGATATTGAATATGTTACACACCGGTCGTCGAGGTTTAGATCGGGTGATGATTTAAGTGACGATGATGAATATTATGATGCGGTGAACGAAGCCGTAAAATCTTCTTATAAAGGCGCGTTTAATTTTCGTGTAGGTGGCGAAATGAAATTTAATACGTTCATGACGCGATTAGGATTTAACTATTATGGCGCTCCGTATAACGACTCGCAGCTGAAGGCACGGAAGATGAATATCAGCGGTGGGTTGGGCTATCGAAATAAAGGAATTTTTGTGGATGCTACTTATGTTCTAGGTGTGAACAGGGATGTGGACTTTCCTTACAGGCTCGGGGATAGAGCAAATACTTTCGCGGAGTTAAAGGATAATAATTCTTCTGTATTGCTTACGGTTGGGATCAAGTTTTAGATTACCTGCCTGCGATTATTTCCCCTGGCGTACTAATCCAGCATATCTGTTCATCCTTTCTAAACCATGTCATCTGGCGCTTTGCATAATTACGAGTATTCTTCTTAATCTTTTCAACAGCCTCCTCCAGCGAAATCACGCCATCAAAATGCTCAAACAACTCAGTATAGCCAACAGTCTGCAGCGCATTCAGGTGCCTGTAAGGCTCCAGCGCCATCGCCTCTTCAAGTAATCCATCTTCCATCATGCTCTCCACACGGGTATTAATATTGGTATAAAGCAGTTCTCGCGGAACATCAATCGCAAACTTCTCAACATTATATTTAGCCGCCGCGCCCTCAACACCTGCGCCTTTATGAAAATCTTTTATTGAGCGACCGGTTCCCTGCACTACTTCCAGCGCACGCATCAAACGTTGTGGGTTCCGGATCTCTCCTCCTGCAAAAAATTTCGGATCACTTTTTCTTATTTCCTCCTGTAACCATTCAATGCCCTCCGCTTCGTATTTCTTCACGATGTTCTGTCGTATCGTTGAAGAAATTTCGGGAATGTCATCGAGTCCTTCTAAAAATGCTTTGAAATAAAGACCTGTTCCGCCAACCAGCACGAGCACATCATGCTTCGCGAAAATTCTCTCAGCGACGTCGTTCGCATACCTGGCGAAAGTTGAAGCGTTTACTTCTTCGTGCATAGAATGAGAGGAGATGAAATAATGAGGAACGGCGGCCAGCTCTTCTTCAG
>JAEUVS010000011.1 GCA_016786745.1 Chitinophagaceae bacterium
TGACCTTAGCGTTAAAAATTCTCTCGGAAAATCTAACGGTTATTGTCTAAATATTAATGTCGCTAAAACTTACCCCTGATATCTAATATATCAGAGTGCTGTTGCTTCCAAACTTTCAAAGATCTTTCGGCGTTACTTAACACCAAATCCGATTTTTTCGATCGGGGTGCAAAGGTAAGAGGCCTTTTTATTTCGGCCAAATTTTTCTAAGTTTTTGACCAGAGAAATTTGCGCTGATTTTTGAAGAACTTCCGCCATTTTTTCAAGCGGGTTGCAAAGATAATCACACATCAGTTATCACCAAAACTTTTCTTCAACACAACCCTCACTTTAACAAGAACTTCCCACCTCAAAAACGGGGACGCAAATATAGTCTCACCCGCCTTACTCCCAAAACATTTTATTCCCCTCTCACCCATCGCTCCCCTCAAACCCACGCCCAGCCCACATTACACAATTCATATTTATTTTTTCCTCAACCAAAATATCCATCTCCAAATTCCACTCTTTCCAAACATAACCCACTTCCCGGCACAGAAAAATCAACATCAGCCTGGTTCCCCTGCTCAATTATTTTCCGAAATCCATCAACAGAATTTTTCCCCCTGCCCACCTGCAACATCGTACCCACCAGCCCCCGCACCATCCCGCGCAAAAAACGATTAGCCCTCACCCGGTAAATTTTCACATCCCCTTCATCCTCCCAAATACTCTCCATCACCTTACAACTGTATGTCTTCACCTGCGTTCTCCGCTTCGAAAACGCTTCAAATTCCTCGTATTCCTTCACCACCGCAGCCACTTCCGCCATCACCGCCATGTCGAGCGTGTAAGGAAAGAAGTACGCCGTATCCGCAATAAACGGATCTTTCTTACCATATATCCTGTACACATACTCCCTCCACTTCGCATCGAACCGGCAATGCGCATCCGCCGCTACCTCACGCAGCGATTTCACCGCGATATCACCCGGCAACAAGGCGTTTATATTATACACATTGCGCTCGCCGATTTCACCATTAAAATCAAAATGAAAATAATTCTGCCGCGCATGAACACCGGCATCCGTGCGCGACGACCCCGTGCACACCACCCTCTCCCTTAAAAATACCTCAAGCGCCTTTTCAACCTCCTCCTGGACCGTCAGCGCATTCTGCTGCACCTGGAAGCCCGCATACGCGGTCCCTTTATAACTTACCTCGAGAAAGTACCGGCTCATGGTCGGGGAATAACAATCCTTATCGTATCGTTAACAGGGCCCGTTCTGTCAACATATATCATCATCTTACCCTCCGATACATTTTCCATAATCAACCTGATGATATCACGTTTATCCCTACCCGAAGATGCCTGCGGAACAAACGGAACCTGAGGAAGCGGTAATGGGTTAGCCACTGCTGTATCATCTGAAGCTCTTACCATAGTTGTGGTATCTGTTTCAGGAACGGGTTTTTCGGTTGCAGTTGATGTCGTTGTATCCTTATTCGTGTTTTTCGGAGTAGTTTTCTTTACAGCTGTTTTTGTTGTAACGGGTTTTGTTTCGGCGGGTTTTGAAACGCTGGCCGAATCCGCAGCAGCTTTCACCTCCGCAGCAATTTGCACGGTATCCGTAGTCAGCGTGTCTTCCACCACCGAAAACAATACCGCAGAATCGTCCACCACGTTCGCCATCAGCGCCGAATAGCTGTCCGTGCGCATCACCGTCTGCTCGTCGGTCTTCCGTTTCGACGCGGGTTCAATCAATTGAAGTGTTTGCAGATCAAACAACTGCCACTGGCCACCCATATTTTTCAATTCATAACCATGATCTTTCCTGTTCATCGTAATCGTAAACAGCTGCTCCGGTGAGCGCCCCTTCGGAAACCCGATGAAAAAATTGTACACCGAGTCGCGCAGCTGCGACACAATAATATGGCCGGTTGCCGATGAACTATGGCTCACCTCTCCCATCCGCACATAAAATGGCTGCCGCGACGTTTCCTGGATAAATACAAAATATTCCTGCTGTTGCTGGCTTTTCACATTTAAAGAAAAAAACAACACCACGGCAATCAATAAGATCCTGTTCATGAACACCTTGATTAGTAATATTTGATCCGCCAAATTTACTCATTTGGAGCACTATTACGCCACTTATACTTTTTTCGCGTCGTCTATAATATGCCAAACATATATTTGCGCACTTAAAATAACCACATGAAGCAACTGATGATTTTAGCGGCGACACTCATTCTCAACCTCGCATCAATAGCGCAGGAACCGGATAATAAAGAGTGGACAAAAGTGTACCGCGAAACCGTTCCCCTGATTAACGACCTCGTTCACACCAAAGCCGACGTAAAGTTCGATTACGACAAATCATACCTGTATGGAAAGGCATGGCTCACACTTAAACCGCATTTTTATCCAACCGATTCGCTTAAACTCGACGCGAAAGGAATGGATATCAAAACAGTGGCCCTTGTAAAAGGTTCTTCGAATCAACCCCTGAAATATGATTACGATGGAATGATTCTGAAAATCACGCTCGACAAAATTTACACCCGCAATGATAAGTACACCGTATTTATAGATTACGTGTCGAAACCTAACGACCTGAAAACAAAGGGCAGTGCCGCTATTACCGATGCAAAGGGCCTGTATTTCATCAATCCAAAAGGAACAGATCCAAATAAACCCACACAAATCTGGACACAAGGTGAAACGGAAGCGACATCAGTATGGATACCCATCATCGATAAACCAAATCAGAAAACCACGCAGGAACTCAGCATGACGGTTCCGTCGAAATATGTAACGCTTTCCAATGGAAAACTTACTTCGCAAAAGAATAACAGCAACGGAACAAGAACCGATACATGGAAAATGGATCTGCCACACGCGCCTTATCTCTTTTTCATGGGCGTTGGTGATTTCGCGATAGTGAAAGACCAGTATAAAGGAAAAGAAGTAAGCTACTATGTAGAGAAAGAATACGCACCGGTAGCGAGACAAATTTTCGGCCACACGCCGGAAATGATTGCTTTTTATGCGAAAGCGCTGGGTGTTGAATACCCCTGGGTAAAGTATTCCCAGATTGTTGGCCGTGATTATGTAAGCGGCGCCATGGAAAATACAACGGCAACACTGCACCAGCAAAGTGCACAACAGGATGCAAGGGAACTGAAAGATGGAAACATCTGGGAAAATACAATCGCGCACGAATTGTTTCACCAATGGTTCGGTGATTATGTTACTACGGAAAGCTGGAGTAACCTCACACTCAATGAATCATTCGCCAACTATAGCGAATACCTCTGGCAGGAACACAAATATGGAAAAGATGCAGCCGACGATCACAACTTCGCCGAAATGAATGGTTACCTGCAAAGCATGAGCGATAAAAAAGATCTTGTGCGCTTTTATTATGAAGATAAAGAAGCGATGTTCGATGCGGTGAGCTACAACAAGGGCGGCCGCATCCTTCACATGCTGCGCAATTATGTTGGCGACAGCGCATTTTTCAAAGCGTTGCACCTCTATCTCACCGAAAATAAATTTAGTACCGCAGAAGCTCACCAGTTGAGAATAGCCTTTGAAAAAACAACCGGTCTCGACCTCAACTGGTTCTGGAACCAGTGGTATTACGGAAGCGGTCATCCAAAATTAGATATCAACTACGTTTATGATGATGCCGCGAAAAAAGTGAAAGTAGTCGTGAGTCAGAAAACCGATAAAATTTTCCGCCTTCCGATCGCGGTTGACATTTATAACGGAAGTAAAAAAGTAAGACACAAAGTTTGGCTGAGCAATAAAACGGATACGCTCGATTTCGAATATGCCTCGCACCCCGACCTGGTGAATGTTGATGCCGATAAAATGTTATTGGTTGAAAAAACAGATAACAAAACGCTCGACAATTTTATTCATCAATACAAATATGCAGGAAATTACCTCGACAGGAAAGAAGCCATTGATTTCGCTGCAGAATCTGCCGATCCGAAAGCAGTTGCGCTTGTTAAAACGGCGCTGAAAGATAAATACGACGGCATTCGCGCGTACGCACTAGGCAAACTTGATCTGAAAAACGAACAACTTACGAATGAAGTTGAACCGATTATCGCCGACCTCGCCGCCAATGATCCGAAGCCCAAAGTAAAAGCTTCAGCATTAGGCATTCTTGCGATGTATGGTGATGACAAATACAAAAATGTGTTCGAGAAAAATCTGAATGATTCTTCTTATTCCGTTGCGGGCGCTGCACTGGAAGGCTTGATGGAAATCGACAGCGCGGCGGCGATTAGCAAGGCAAAAACTCTTGCGAAGGGAAAAATGAAAGGAAGATTGCTGGAAAATGTTACCGCGATCCTGATGGCATCAGGCGATGAATCGGGTTTTGATATGATCGCGTCAACTTTCGAATCGATGCCCGTTTCACAAAGCAAGTTCAATCTCATTCAGCCATTGTCTGTGTTTATTGTAAAAACAAAAGACACAGAAAAAGTAAAGAAGGGAATCGACCTCATTGTACAATTCAGGGACGCGTTTCCGCCGAATCATGGAATAGTTCCTTACCTGAATAACCTGATGAATAATATTGCAAAGAAGAAACAGGAATCAGCAGATAGCTCGGCAAAAGAACAGGTAACGTATATACAGGAAAAAATTTCAAAATAATTTACCAGCTTCCGGAGGCGCCACCGCCTCCGGAACTACCACCGCCGAAGCCACCAAATCCTCCTCCTCCACCTGACCAGCCACCTCCGCCGGACCATCCGCCACCGCTGCCACCCATCCATCCTCCTGATGGAAATATGATCGGCCCAAATCCTCTCCTGCTAAGAAATCCGCCGCCACCGCCACGGTTTTTCCGGCTGATAATAATGACCAGTATGATGATCGCGATAATGACGCCGATGGGAAATTTGCCATCACCATTGCGGTTTCTGTAACCTTCAGGAGCAGTGTATTCTCCTGCAGCTGCCCTTATGATTGAAGATGTTGCTTTATCCAGGCCCTCGTAATAATCTCCACTCCGGAATGATGGAACAATATCACTTTGAATAATCTGGTTAGCAGTAATATCGGGGATCGCGCCTTCCAAACCGTATCCCACTTCTATCCTGATCTTTCTGTCTTCAATGGCAGCGAGAACAAGTACGCCGTTGTTCGTTTGTTTGTTCCCGATTCCCCATTGCCTGTATAATTGCAGGGAATATTCCTCGATAGGATAATCGTTGAGGGTATTTACAAGCACCACGGCAATCTGGCTTGAGGTACTATCGTCGTACGCAACCAGTTTTCGTTCAAGCGCACTAACCTGTTCCTGCGACAATACACCTGCAAGATCATTCACGAGCCGGGGCGGTTGTGGTTGAGCTGGAATATTCTGCGATTGCGCAAAAACGGGTACCAACAACAGCAGCCAGGTAACAATCTTTATCTTTCGTTTCATCATCATTTACCAAAAACTATATCGTCGGGCAATTCATTTTTATCCGCTTTGGGATCGTATGGAAATTGTTCGCGCAGCGCGCGCCCGGTGTCCTCTATACATTTAAGAACAGCATCGCGGTAATGATTTTCCCTGAAATGAGCCGACATCAGCTTTACTTCATTCTGCCAGAATTCATTCCCCAGTTTCTGGTGAATTCCTGTGTCGGCAAAAATCGCGAACTGGTGATCCTTAACGGCCACATAAAGTAATACCGAGTTGCGATAAACCGTATGGTCCATCTTCAGGCTCCAGAAAATTTCCGCGGCCCTGTCGAGCGGATCAACAAAGCGGCAGCGGCTCTCGATAAATACACGTATCTCGCCGCTTGTCTGCTTTTCCGTGTCACGAATAGCCTCGACGATACGGGCGCTATCCTCCCTGTCGAAAAGACTTTTGGATCGGAACGAAGGCAGCAACTTCATCGTGCGCTGTCTGTATTAAAATTTACAGTGGGCGCCGTTTGCGCTCCGGGATCGGCCTGGAATGGCTGTTTTACAGTGAAGCCCATAATTCCTGCGAATAACACATTCGGAATTTTACGCACGCTGGTGTTATACTCCTGTACAGCAGTATTAAAATCATTCCGTGAAACCTTTATCCTGTTTTCAGTTCCTTCGAGCTGCGTTTGAAGATTTGAAAAGTTTTGATTGGCTTTCAGTTCGGGATACCTTTCTACTGTTACGAGCAAACGACTCAAAGCGCCCGACAGTTCACCCTGTGCCTGTTGAAAACGCTGAAGATTTTCAGCAGTAAGATCGCCGGGGTTAATAGTAGTTTGAGTAGCCTTTGCCCTTGCTTCTATCACTCTTGTAAGTGTCTCCTGTTCGAAGTTTGCCGCTCCTTTCACAGTATTGACGAGATTAGGGATGAGGTCGGCCCTGCGCTGGTAATCGCTCTGTACATTGGCCCATTTCGCCTTTACATTTTCATCGAGGCGCACCAGGCCCTGGTAACCTGTGCAGGCGCAACCGCCCAGAAGAAGTATCAAACCGATTATAACAATTAAAACCAGATTGCGTGATTTCATGATTCTGAATATTTTAATTGACTAAAATTACACATTTGGAACTGAGATCTTTAACTTTTCTGCACGGTACGATTTTTTGAACTTTAATACCATAAACTGTAGTTATGTTTTTACGCATAGCTGTTTACCTCCTGGCGCTTTCCAGTATCGCCTGCAACAAAAAGAGCAGTAATAACAACCCTCCCGACGACGATACTACAGTCGAAATCACTCACCGCGTACTTACTCCAAACCTGAACTTTCCCTGGCAATTACTCTGGGGACCCGACAATATGCTATGGATGTCGGAGCGCGGTGGAAGAATAAGCCGCGTAGATCCCGGAACGGGTGAAGTGCTGCCGGTTACTACAATATCCGAAGTGGTTTCGCAGGGTGAAGGCGGAATGCTTGGCATGGCGCTGCTTAGAACAAGCGGTATGCAGACCACACTCTATGTTGCGTACGACTATATGAAGAATGGCGAATACACGGGGAAAGTAGTGCGGTTCGACTACAGTAATGGATCGTTGACAAATCCGTTCACTATTGTCGACGACCTGGATGCCGCTGGAATACATAACGGATGCAGGTTGTTGATTTTTCCCGGCGACCAGAAATTATATATTACCACCGGGGATGCTTCCGATCAATCTTCGCCACAAAACTTAGACTCACGTAACGGTAAAATTCTCCGGGTGAATTTAGATGGAAGTATACCTTCTGATAATCCTGATCCTTCAAGTCCGGTTTGGAGTTTCGGACATCGCAACCCGCAAGGTTTGGTGTTTGTGGGGGATATTATTTTTTCATCGGAGCATGGTCCCGATTCGGATGATGAAATAAATATTATTGAGAAAGGAAAAAATTATGGATGGCCGAATGTTCGCGGTCTTTGTGATGAAAGTGATGAACAAACTTTTTGCAACGATAACGACGTAACGGAACCGATCAAGCAGTGGACACCGACGATTGCAGTATGTGGTATAGATTATTATGACAGGGATTCAATACCGCAATGGAACAACTCGATACTGATGGCCACGTTAAAAAATCAGCGATTGATGCAGTTGAAGTTATCAGAGGATCACCGCTCGATTGTAGATACAGAAGAATTTTTGGTGAATGAATACGGCAGGTTACGCGACGTGTGCGTGGCGCCTGATGGACGTGTGTTTGTATGTACGAGTAATGGAGGGGGTGATGATGTGATAGTGGAGGTCAAGAAACAGTGACTGTCATCCCGAACCGAGGCGAAGCCTCGTGTGAGGGATCTGCGGAAAAACAAACCCCTATTTATTAATTGCCGCTATTCCCGGCAACTCCTTCCCTTCAAAAAATTCCAGCATCGCTCCGCCGCCTGTAGACACATAACTCACTTTATCCGCGAATCCAAACTGGTTAATCGCCGAAACCGAGTCGCCGCCGCCAATCAATGAAAAAGCGCCTTTTTGTGTTGCCTCGGCAATGGCTTCAGCAACAGCTTTGGTGCCACCCTGGAATTTATCCATCTCAAAAACACCCATCGGACCATTCCACAAAATAGTTTTAGACTCGAGAATCACTTTGCGAAATTCTTCTCTCGCTTTTTTACCGATGTCGAGGCCCATCCATCCTGAGGGTATCGACTTGTTCTCCGCTTCTTTGGTATTTGCATTCGCATCAAATTTATCCGCGATGATGCTGTCTACGGGCAGAAGAATTCTGACATTCTTCGCTTTTGCTTTTTCAAGAATTTCTTTTGCGGTGTTTAACCTGTCTTCTTCTACGAGAGAATTTCCTACTTCTCCGCCCTGTGCCTTGAAAAAAGTATACGACATTCCTCCACCAATGATAATGTTATCCGCTTTTTCGAGAAGGTTTTCTATCAATAGAATTTTGTCTGATACTTTCGCTCCGCCCATAATGGCCGTGAAAGGTTTCTCAGCGCTTTTGAGTACTTTCTCTGCACTCTTCACTTCGTTTTCCATCAGGAGGCCGAACAATTTCTTGTCTGCAGGAAAATAGTCGGCTATTACGGCAGTCGAAGCGTGTGCGCGGTGCGCGGTACCGAATGCGTCGTTCACATAAACGTCGCCGAGGGCAGCGAGTTTTTTCGCGAATTCTTTGTCTCCTTTCTCTTCTTCTTTATAAAACCTGAGATTTTCAAGCAACAATACGTCTCCTGGTTTCAGCGATTTTGCTTTGTCAACCGCCTCCTGACCGATGCAATCGTCTGCGAATTCGACTTTTGTACCGTTCAGCAGTTTGCTGAGATGAGCAACCAGGTGTTTCAGCGAATATTTGTTGGTGGGACCGTCTTTCGGACGTCCGAGGTGCGACATAAGGATTACGCTGCCGCCGTCCTTAAGGATTTTTTGAATCGTAGAGACGGCCGCGCGCATTCTTGTATCGTCGGTAATTTCAAATTTATCATTGAGGGGAACGTTGAAATCAACGCGTATCAATGCTTTTCTTCCTGAAAAGTTATAGCTGGAAAAATCGGGCATGCTTGAATTTTTTTTCTTGATATCAAAGAAGATTAGCGTTCCGCAGTTCCCTCACACGAGGCTGCGCCCCGGTTCGGGATGACACCTCTCCTCTTCCCTTTCCCCTCTTATTTCTTACTAATCAATCCCGCAAAATATTTCACCGTTCTCACGAGCTGGCTAACATAGCTCATCTCATTATCATACCATGCGGCGGTTTTCACCAGCTGATGACCACCACCGCTAACGATTTTCGTTTGCGTAGCGTCGAATATGGAACCGAACTTGCTGCCGATGATGTCGCTGCTTACTATTTCATCTTCAGTATAACCGAAGCTTTCGTTTGCGGCGGCTTTCATTGCTGCATTCACTTCTTCTGCTGTAACTTTCTTTGAAAGAATTGAAGTGAGCTCGGTGATAGAACCTGTCAACGTGGGAACGCGTTGTGCGCCTCCGTCGAGCTTGCCTTTTAATTTAGGAAGAACGAGACCGATTGCTTTCGCGGCGCCGCTGCTGTTAGGAACAATATTTTGTGCAGCTGCCCTTGCCCTGCGCAGATCACCTTTGGGATGTGGTGCATCCTGCGTGTTCTGATCGTTGGTGTAGGCGTGCACGGTGAGCATGATACCGGCTTCAATTGTGAATTTTTCGTCGAGCACCTGTGCCATTGGTGCAAGGCAGTTTGTGGTACATGAAGCGCAGCTGATGATTGTTTCAGAACCGTCGAGTGTATTGTGGTTAACGTTAAAAACGATTGTTTTCAGGTCGCCGGTTGCCGGAGCGGAGATTACCACTCTTTTTGCGCCCGCGGTGATATGTGCCTGTGCTTTGTCTTTATCGGTAAAGAAGCCGGTGCATTCCAATACTACGTCTACTTCATGCGATTTCCATGGAATTTCGGCAGGATTTTTCTGTGCATATATTTTTACTTCATCGCCGTTTACGATGATGGAGTTTTCGGTAGACTTTACATCAACGCCGAAGGGGCCCTGGGCGCTGTCGTATTTGAGAAGGTGAGCTAGTACTTTAGGGCTTGTAAGATCATTTATAGCGACAACGTCAATGCCTTCCATCTGGTATATCTGGCGGTATACCAGGCGGCCTATACGTCCGAACCCGTTGATAGCAACTTTTACTGTGCTCATAGTTAATAATTTGAGTTTAAGAAATTGAGGATGCGAAATTACGACACTATCAATAAAGTTTTGGAAGAAAATCTATGTAAGGTTATCTTTGCCGTCCCAAAACGGAAGCCGCGTTGGTCAATCGGTTAAGACGCATCCCTTTCACGGATGAATGAGGGGTTCGATTCCCCTACGCGGTACGATAATTTAATAATTTGTTAAGAGCTGTTCAACGTCAAAATTGAATGGCTTTTTTTGTTTGGTGGCGAATGGGTTACGGTTGTGTGTTTATTATCTGCTATTGTTCGTAGAAGATATTCTTCTGTTTGAATGCCCTCGAAGTACTGTTGAAGGACTACGAACCTGCAGCAAGCATCGAGGAGCCCGATGTATTCTGGTCCACCAATGAAATCGCAACAGCAGTGGCATAACATTTCAGACAGCCTTTAGAGCTCGTTGATCCGCATATGATGTATCAATGCGGATAGGTGAATCTGCGCTATGCACTCGCCTTAATATATCGGGTTCACTTTGGGATCGTGAAACGAAGAAATAAGCATACTTAGCAGATCGGAGTGGGAACTTGCATCGAATTCATCAATCCAGATTACTTGTGAATTTTTTATAGCTGATGCGAACAGGCAAACAATAATAAAATACTTAAGACGCTTTCTTAATCTTACCAGAATTACCTTGTTTATGAGTCCGGATATATTCGCCGGTTTTGCGAATTTCAGCTTGCCTTGCAGCAGCGGACTTTTTTTCCTGCGTGCCCAAAATCTCAATCTCGGGAACTTCGTTGATCTTCTTTTTGGTCGGCATTTTTACGGAGTTTGATAGTGCAAATTTACTAAATTTCTAGCAGCTTCGGTAGCTATACACATGCGTTGTCCAAACATTCTATCCGCTCCAAAAGCCTTTTCATAGTGTTCGATCAGCTTGGTCTTAGCCGTAAAAGCTACAAACCCTTCAAAACCCATATCAAAGGCCATTTTACAGGCAAAAGCTACCAAATGCCGAGCGACCCCCAAATACTTCCTGTTCTCGCCTTTATTCTGAGGCGCCAATTCTATAAGGTGCATTTCAAGGTATTGTTGTCCCTTAATAGGCTCTAGGCTGAGCAATCCCTGAATAGATGAATTGTCGGAAATATTCAGCTTATAGAGCTGGCGCTGGTCGTTCGCATATTCCTTTTTCCAGTTGAATACCCAACCGTACTTCTTCAAAACAGTTTTGATCTCGTCCCGGGCAACCAGTATAACTTCAGCAGAAAGTTTTTTGCCGCTGATTCGCTCGATTATGCCTGCACCGGTGGAGGCAATAGACAGCTTGGATGATTTCAATTTAATGGTTCAGTTTTAAGCGACGCAAACTTATGCCTTTCTCTTAATCTTTGCGAACAATAGAAGCCAACGCTTGCCCAAATCTTAGTGTTATCATTTAGTACATTCTCTTTTATCACACATCCATAATAGTCCTCGAGATTCACATCTATAGTTGAAATAAACTTAATGAAATCCAGGAAGTCTTCGTATGAAGGTTCTTCACGGCGCACAAACGCCTTTCTTAAAAAGTCTTAAAACGAACAAAAACCGCTACAACTTTGGTTTGTGGCGGTTTTTTATTTTTTCGATTTCCTTCATGCTATTTCACGGGTAAAGCTTGCCTGGAATATCTCAAGGCATCTAATCCGGAAATTTATTTTCGCGATCTGCCGCAGGTTTGTCGGAAGGTTGCCAGCAAGAAAATACGCACTCATTTTTGAATCAATCCTGCTATAATGTTTATGCTAAGGGCAACGATAATTGTATTGAATAAAAAAGAAATGAGTCCATGCAATAAGACTAGTCGCCTGATAATACCGGAGGACACTTGCACATCGGAAACCTGAAAGGTCATACCGATCACAAAGGAAAAGTAAGCAAAGTCGAAATAGTCGGGCACCTTTTCGTTTGGAAATTCCAGCCCACCTTTATGTGCTTTGACGATGAATTCCTGTGATTTGCCGGCATAAAAAAGATGCGCATAGTGAGTGGTAAAAATAGTATGGATCAACAACCAAGAGCATCCAACAGAAGTAAGGGAAAGTAGCACATTATAAAAATACCCTTTTTCACCGGGGTTGGGTAGTTCCCGTAGTAGCAACACAATGGTAACCAGACTTACGAACGACGACAGCACTGTAATAAGAAAGATAAGTGTTCGACTGAAGTCTTGTTTTTGGGCAATATGTATGATCTCCCTTGGGTGCGCTGTAAACATAGTAATCCAGGATAAGCTCAGCATTACGAGTGAAAAACAAACCCAGGCTGACATGAACTGTAACGGCACAGATTTGTGTCGCATCAGCAAAAACACTATACCTGTCGAAGCCAATGCAACAAAAAATTTGACAAGGACCGGCAGCTTATGAAAACGGAGAATTAGCGTATTTCCCTGCATATTGCGAAAATACCTTTCTTTTTATTCGATGCTTTATAAACATTTTCAAATGATTAATTGATTTGCCAATCGAATTGAGCACTATGGCTGCAAAAACCCTTTCTTAAATTGGAGTCAGACAGTGGGACGAAGCCGATTCCACGGTGCGCATTCGCCTTTTGAATGTTGAACAAATTAGCCGGGCTGATGTATGCAAACTATTGCCGGGTTAATAAGAGTTCTTTAGTTCCCAAGAATCTTGCAAGAGTTGAAGGCGTTCAGGTTATTAAACGTACGGGGTGCGGAGTTAGAACGCTTAGTGCCCACTTTCCCAAATAATTAGTAAATTAACGTGAGGGAAAAAGCAGGGAGCGGAAATTTCGTCACCAAAGTATAGCGTCTATTCATTCCTGATACCTGAGCCATGAAACCTTACCTTTACCAGGCAGTAGCGATAACAGGCTGTTGCTTTTGCCCGTCAGCAGGTCCCCGCACGCATCTAACTTTTCCATCGATGACAACTGCAAACCCATGAAGCTACTTTTAGTTTCTGCATTGCTGGTTTTATCCGTCGTCGGAGCAACGGGACAAACCATATTGAGCAGCAAAGTAAATGTGGATTTCAGAAATGCAGATATAAATACTATTGCAACAAAGCTCGAACAGCAAGCTGATATAAAATTTTATTTTGATGATCCTGTTCAGTTCGACTCAGTGTCCTTTACTGTCAGCGGACAAATGACACTGACCCAAATACTTGACCGCATGTTCGCGAACAGCGATTTTAGCTATGCGGTTTATAAATCCAAATACATTATTGTTACGAAGGGCGATCGAATCTATACCACCTCCAAAGAATATTCACAAAGAAAACAGGCGGGCCGCGCTACACAACACGATGATTCAGCACAGATCGCCTCTAACGAGAACAAGCTTTATGTTATCGGTGTTCCGGGAGCTGTGAACAGTGCAAAATCTTTTATTCTGTCCGGCTATATACGGGATGAGAAAACCGGCGAGCGGGTTGTGGCTGCTTCAGTGCAAATCAACAATCCCGTTCGACGAGTTGTGACCGATGAATATGGCTCCTATACAATTGAAATTCCCGCGGGAAAACACGTGTTACGCATAGAAAGCCTCGGAATGAATGACCACAACATCAGCATAGCAATGCATGATAACGGGAAGTTAGATTTCGAGCTCAACGGTCGTGTAACTACATTGAAAAGTGTTGTGATTTCGAGGGAAAAACTGAATAACATCAGGAATGCGCAAATGGGTTCCCAACGCATTGACATTAAAACCATAAAACAGGTGCCCGTTGTGCTGGGAGAAACCGACGTGTTCAAGGTAATTACTATGCTCCCCGGAGTAAAAACTGTTGGCGAAGCGAGTACGGGCCTGAATGTTCGCGGAGGCGCAAGCGACCAGAACCTGCTGATGTATAACGATGCAACCATTTACAACCCCGCACACTTTTTCGGTATGTTTTCAGCGTTCAATCCGGATGTTGTCAAAGACGTGGTTCTTTATAAAAGCAGCATGCCTGCACGCTACGGTGGCCGCCTTTCTTCGGTGGTAGACATCAGGGGAAAAGAAGGCAATAAAAAGGAATTTTCAGGAAACGTGGGATTTGGCCCGCTCACCGGACGGGTTATGCTCGAGGGGCCTGTTATCAAAGACCGCACTTCGTTTATTGCGGCAGCGAGAGCGACCTTCTGGCCTTAATGGGATGATTTAGTTGTTTGATGAACTTGCAACTACAGAAGAGGCAATGCGCTCATGCCGGTCAGTTGACATACCTGAACTCCGCGCGGCGATTGCGCTGGCGACCGCTGTCAGTTGAATTGCTGCTGACCGGCGCAATTTCTCCATAACCTCGGGCAACTATCCGTTCTTCCGCAATCCCTGCCCCGATAAGATACCGGCGGACAGATGCTGCCCGTGCCGCACTCAACCGTAGATTGTAGCTGTCGCTTCCCATGCTGTCCGTATGAGCAGATATCTCTGCTATCTTTAAGGAATCACGTGTCATTATCCGTACAAGGCTATCCAATTGTCGGTGTGATTCCTCTCTGAGCGTGCTGCTGTCAAAACCGAAGTGAATATCATCGAGGATTACCGGTGCGTATGGTTCGCGGATTATGGAATCCAAAATTATTTTGATGGTATCTTTTTCAATGATCGTACAGCATGGCGGATTTTTTTCAGTCTTGCATTTGAATTCGTTCCCAATGAAAAAAAACAACGCATATGCTACTAGTAGTACCGTCCCCAATTGATAAAACCTCTCTGCCCTCCGGGGATAAGGGTGTTCTTCTTCGTCTATCCTGTGCGCAAGCATTTGTCTGGCATCCGTATCCGGTTTTCCCGCAAGAATCTGCTCAATCTTGTCAGCGCGCGTCTTGAACAACGCATATGCGGCAAACAGCATCGAGATGCCTGCCATTGCGAGCGGCACCTCTACAATTCTTAGCCATAGACAGGAAATCTTGTCGTAGGAGAAAAATAAGAGCGCGGAAAAGCCACCAGCAAGCCATTTATTGATTTCACTGAAACGTTGTAAAGTTTTGAGTCGTTCAGAATACGTGACCATATATGCATTTTCAGCGACCAGTGAAAATCTCCCTGAGAATCTCTTTAAGTTTTTCAAGGATCGTAAAATACGGTGTCAGATCGGTCCTGGTGAAAGGCTTGAAAGGCCCTCCTTTGCTACTGTACATCCGGCCGAAAACATCGATTGCGACCCATTCCAGCAAATAGGTTAACAAGAGCGGGTCTGTAATCTTTTTTCTTTCAGCTTCTTCCAATGCTATAGTCAATGCCTCGGCAACCGTATCTACAGGCCTGTCATACCGCGATAGCCTGTCTTCGAAATCGTCATACCGATAAATTAAGAGCTCCTGCGCCCGGTCAATGACCTGCCTCATTTGTTCTTCATCAAATTGGAGGGGAGTATAGTAAGAAGTCGACATATAGATTTGTATGATTAAAAGAACTGGTGTTGGGGATCATCAACTAATGGATGCACACTATAATAGAGATAGTCGGGATGAAGGTTTGATGGCAGAACATGATGAAGGGGTTTCTATAAAATTAGCCAATTTCTGAATTAACATTACCAATTTCACAACCTCGTTCTTTCACCCCACTGAATACCCGGCGCTTTGAGATCTGCGTTCGGGTGTTCATCTACGTCAGAAAGAATATACCCTTACATAATCCACCGTCATATACTGTGGTAATTTGTTATCATCAGGAGCAGGTTCATCTGGTCCTCCTGCCGCGATATTCATGATCAGGTACATCTGTTTGTCGAATGCCCAACCCGTATTTTCATCCTTGGTGTAAGTGAGTACTTTCTCGTTGTCAAGGAAAAAATCAATATGATCGGGGTACCAGTTCATTCCGTAAACATGAAACTTATTATACAAGTCATCAACCTCAACTGTTTTCGATGGCCGTGGTCCTGGCGTGCCATGAATGTGGATGGAAGATTTTCCAGGATCACTTCCCCATGTTTCCATCAGGTCAATTTCACCCTGGTCCGATTCTCCTCCTTGCGGCCGGTATGGTCCTTCAACTTCATTTCCATCCGCCTTTCTTGGCAATGGAGGTCCGGGAATATTCGGAGTACGTAGCGGGCTTAAAAACCAAATCGCCGGCCACGTTCCCTTTCCCTGCGGCATTTTCGCGCGTATTTCAAAGCGGCCGTACTTCCATGCTGCTGTGTTGCGGGTATTAACACTTGCAGAAGTGTACCGGTGATACCCGTCGTTGAGAGAAGTAGGATAAAAACTTTCATTCGTTTCTTTGCGCAATTCTATAATAAGATTGCTTCCATCGACCCTCGCGTTCTCCAGGCGATTCACCGTGTAGTATTGTAATTCGTTGTGTCGAACATATCCCTCCTCGTAACCCCATTTCCGCGGATCAGGATGTCCCTTATAATTAAATTCATCCGACCATACAAGTTTCATCTTTTGGGCGAACAGGATGGTTGATTGCATAAAGAAGAGAAACGCTAAAAGCCGCCTCATTTTATTTTATCCATTTTATTGATCTAGAACTCAATTTAGTAATTACTATCCGTTGTTTTCAAAACAAACATTTTCGGAATTGGCCGTCTTAATTCTACTGAATGCAACAATTTATCGTGCGAATTTTCGGGCAACCCGCCACTCGACAAAGTAGCGTGTAAACACGGTTATTTTATTAAATAAAAAATCGTAACCTTTGAACACATAGCCCGTCCCAACATTTATATATTATTTACCATTAACTGTTTATGATGAAATCCGGCATCTGCATAGCCGTAATTATCGCCTGCACAATCAATACCAGCAGGGCTCAGTATAAAGTATACGGCATCATCGTCGACCAAAATGAAACTGCAATCGCAAATGCCAATGTGCTCCTGTTGAATGCAAAAGATTCATCGCTCGTAAAAGGAAATATTACAGCATCAAACGGCACATTCGATTTTGAAATTATAACAACGGGCAATTACCTGGTAACCTCCACCCACACCGGGTTAATACAGGTCTATTCATCTCCTTTCACCATAACAGAAAATCAAAATGACATCAACATCGGCACATTAAAGTTGATGGATGCCTCGGCACAATTAAATACCGTAACAGTTGTTGCTCGTCGACCGGTTTTTGAACAGAAAATAGACCGCCTGGTCATTAACGTGGAAAACAGTATAGCCGCCGCAGGCAATACCGCCCTGAGCGTACTCGAACGCTCGCCGGGAGTGATAGTGGACCGCCAGAATAATACAATATCCATGAATGGAAAAGACGGGGTGCAGATCATGATGAACGGGAAACTGAGCCGTATGCCCATCGAAGCGGCGGTACAATTGCTCGAAGGCATGAGCTCAAGCAACATCGACAGGATCGAATTGATTACTACGCCACCCGCCAATCTCGACGCAGAAGGCAACGCCGGCTACATCAACATTGTGCTGAAAGAAAATAATAATTATGGAACCAACGGATCATTTTCGACTACACTAGGATACGGCCAGGGCCCTGTGGCAGCAGCCAGTATAAACATCAATCACCGGAAAGGCAAAGTAAATTTGTATGGCGACCTTTCCTGGTCGCGCACAAAAACGACTCCCTTCATTTGGGGCAGGCGGAAAGTTTCGAATAACGGCGTTTTCACTGAAAGTTATTCGAGCACAGACAGGGAGAGCACGGTCACCAATTACAATGGAAGGTTAGGATTGGATTATCAGATGGCAAAAAAAACGGTAATCGGGTTTTTGCTTTCCGCTTATGATAACGAGTATGCGCATGATGCCGTTAACACGACTACCTTCACGAGAAACAATCACCTTGATACCACCTTAAGTATTGTAAATACCGAAAGCAACCGGTGGAAAAATTTTGGCGGCAACATTAACATGCAACACAGCTTCAAGGCAAATGATAACGTGTCCGTAAATTTTGATTATATCTACTACACCAATAATCAACCCGTAGATTATTTCAATTCATATTACGACGGCTCGGGTAATTTTCTTTTTCAGCAGAATACACGAAGCGGAAAGACAACACCCATAGATTTATGGGTAGCAGCTGTTGACTACACTAAAAAGTTGAGCGCAAAAGTAACGATGGAAACAGGGATGAAGGGTACCAAATCAGCCTTTAACAACAACATTTCGTTTGATAAATGGATTCAAAATACCTGGGAAAATCAAAAAGAAGGAACGGCTAAATATAAGCTTAACGAAAAATATGGAGCCGCTTATGCCTCGTTCAACGTGATTTTTAGTGAGAGGACCACTATGAAATCCGGACTTCGATATGAATACACTACATCGAACCTGGGTACCGAAGACGTAAAAGATATTGTGGACCGCAAGTACGGAAAACTATTTCCGACGTTCTTTTTGTCGCATAAGATAGATGACAATAACGCGGTAAATTTTTCTTACAACAGGAGGATCACCAGGCCAACTTTCAATGCGCTGGCGCCTTTTACGTACTATATCGATCCGTATTCTTTGTTAACAGGCAACCCAACTTTACAACCGGCTATTTCGAATATGATAAAGGGTGACTATGTGTTCAAAAAATATTTGCTGTCGTTATCCTATACTAAAGAAGATCAGTCGATCACAGGCTTTCAGCCGGAAACAGATTCAGTGAACAATAAAATCATTCTTTCTCCACAGAATCTTGTCAACCAGAAAATTATTTCAGCTGTAATATCTGTTCCGGTTACTGTGTCGACATGGTGGAGCATGCAATTCAATGTTACAGGAGTTGCCGAGGAAGTAAATGCCTTGTATAAAAACGAACCGGTTCGCCTGAAGCAGGTTAACATGAATATAAGTGGGTCGCAAAGGTTCTCTCTTCCGAAAGCATGGAGTATAGAGGTTTCTGGTTTTTACCGATCGAAAAGCCTGGGTGGCATCACAGTCATTAAGCCTTACGGATCGCTGGATTTTGGTATTAAGAAAACGCTGAAAGACAAAAGGAATTCGTTTGTATTTAATGGCAGCAATATTCTGCGGACATTTGTGTTTCAACCATCAACCGACCTTCCGGATCAGAATTTGTATGGCTCAACTTATTTGAGGTTTTTTGGAAGCACCTATAAATTAACTTACTCCAGGAGCTTTGGAAATGATAAATTGAAAGGTAAGAGAGACAGGCTTACCGGTTCAGAAGCTGAAAGAGCAAGAGTGGAATGATTTCACCTCAGCAAACCCCTTAAAAAATCAGCGAGCTCGTCGGGGGAGGCGGACAACGGAATTTTGATTAACAAAGGTGAAGTAGAAGAAAATGCTTTAGCCAACACCTGCTTCGTTTTACCATGCACCTCCTCATACGGAGGAATAATACATTTTGTTTGAACACTGTAAATCGCCGACATAATGGTATGATACGGATCTATCTCCCTCATCACCGTACTCGCCGCCTTACTCGCAAGCTCACCAACAGTAATAGCATGCGTTTCAAAATCCTTCACCGCCGCACGCTCAATAAAAAGCACATCAGTAAGCCCGTCACTCACACCAACTTTCTCTTTAAACAATTCCTCTGCAGATACTCTCCTCCTCACCTTCTTAATCCCAAACCTCGCTTTCCTGTAATACCAGTTCAGCATATCTACCATCGGTCGGTCGCGAAGCAACATATTTTTTAATTTCGGCTGCCCCTCCACGTTATAGGCATATATCTGCATCTTTTTGGGCGACCGGTAAATAACACCATCCTCATCCACAAGCCCCAGGTCATCACTTAAAAACTTCCAGTTATCTTCAGTCACAAGTTTCAGCATCGAAGTCGTCTTCCCGATGCCACCCCATGCAACCACCGCCACAGCACGATCTCCCCTGGTAAAAGAACTCGCATGCACGTACGACTGCCTCAAACCCAGGTTCTGAATCTGCGTGAGATAGTCAAATACGTCGTACATGAAATTTTTAGCAAGCTGCTCCTGGGGTAACAAAAAGTTCCAATCGCGAATCTTTGCTATCGTAGGAAACATTCTCCTCTTGACACCGATCGCGTTCGATTGAATATCCACTATCAGCGCGTCGTTCTCGCGACTCACCCGGTAAAAGTATCCACTGATGGCACATAACACTTCGTTCTCAGTACAAATCACTGGTGAAGCATAAACACCATTGTCCAGGTTCCTCAGCACTTTACCAAATCTGAATATCAGCGCAGGGCGTTTATTGTCCTTTATTTCAATTGATTTGAGTTCTTCGCGCAGATGCGGAAGCACCTGGTCCTCGCCCGACAATGCAAACACTAAATTTCCGAGTTGATAAACCGTATCTATTCTGTTCACGCTTTCCTGTACTTTTTATAAATAGATGATAACAATATCTGCTTTAGCTCGAGTGGTGTTTCTTTTTTGTTGGAGATGAAAAACAAACCGTATGTAATCAACCCAAAAGCAAGACTTACCAGCAAAACAACCATATGTGGATAGTCGCGCAGCAAATACTTAACAGCATAAATCACAAGCGCCATTGCCACGCTCCATATCAAAGGTTCTTTAAAGACATTGAGGTATTCACCCAGGCTTTCTCCCACCGCCCTCCTGATAAGGAATGTATAATTAAAGCTCGAAAAGAATACCTGTAAACAAAGGAATGCAATAGCTACGCCCATCGCTCCACCGATGTAGGCCCCCGCAATAATACCCGGCACCTGCAGGAATACTTTATACACGTTGAATAAAAATATTCTTCTCGCTTCGCCCTTTGCATACATCAGCGATCCTACAGGATTACCTAATGAACGAAGCAATCCCACTCCACATAAAACACGCAAAATCGGAACAGATGTTAACCACTTCGCGCCAAATACAACGATAATAAAAGGCTCCGCAAGTACAAACAACGCGAAGAAAATCGGAAAGTTTACGAAGTTCAGGATATTGAGCAGCTTGTAAAAGTTCTTCTTTAATTTCTTCTGGTCATCCTGTATGATCGAAAACGCGGGAAAAAAGACTTTAGTTAGAATCGGATTAATTCTTCTCGAAGGAATGATAATAATATTATATGCCACCTGGTAGTAACCGAGCATGGTGGGACCAACAAGCCGGCCGATACTCATTCCATCTATATTGGTATTGAAATAGTTCATTATGCTCTCGCCCGACTGATACAGCCCGAAACCCAAATAAGGTTTTGCTTTCTGAAAATTAAAATACCATATCGGCTTATATTCCTTTCGGCCGAAATACATGACAAGCAGCGTGCCAATGGCCGCGTTTGCTATTTGTCCCCATATGATTGAATAGATGCCGAAACCGGTGTATGCGAGTACTATTGTAAAAACCGTTGAAACAATTGTTGTGAATATGTCTATCTTAACGATTATATTGAACGCCATTCTCTTTTGAAAGATAGCCCTGTATTGCTGGCCGAATGGAATGATCAGATAGATCAGCGACACCCATTGAAGGTATGTCTGCAACCGCGGTTGCCTGAACAGCTCCGCCAACATTCCTGAGCAAAGAAAGATGGCAACGCACAAGATGGCGCCCATGAAAATATTCAGATAATAAAGTGTGGACAGCTCTTTGATATCAGTTTCTTTTCGCTGTATAATCGCGTTTGAAACGCCCAGGTCAAGAAATATCGTGGAAAAGTTTGTAACGATCATTAACAGGCTCATCAAACCGAAAATTTCCGGCGCGAACAAACGCGATAAAATAACCAGCTGACCGGTTTGAAAAAGAAATGAAACGATAGTGGAGGCAACGTTTAATTTCAGCCCCGATAAAGTTTTTGCCCTCAATGACATTCGCGCGTATCTATTTGGTAAAACATTCGAAATTAGTCAAAACGGGTTAGATGGCGCCGATCAATTTTGAAACCGCCGAAGTGGCGACAATTCACACTTAGTGTGCGCATTAACGTTATATCATTGTATATCCTTAACCTCATATAACCGATAGACATGAGTTTTATCTATAAACTTACTTTTTGTTCGTGTTTCTATATAATCCTGGTGTGTAATCCACAAAATTATGCCAACACCTCAATGTGTTTTTCGATTTCAACGGACGATTCGGTTGTCACTTATGCCTACAAGCAGGTTGGTGATTTAAAAATACTGGCCGACGTTTACCTGGCTACTGGAGAAAAGCGCCCCGTAGTAGTTTGGATTCATGGTGGTGCACTCATCATGGGTAATCGTAAAGAAGTGCCCTCCTGGCTTTTGGAAACATGCCGCCAGCATCAATACTTGCTCATCTCTATCGACTACCGGCTGGCTCCTGAAACGCAATTGCCGCTGATTATCGAAGACCTCGAAGATGCATTTCGCTGGGTGCGCAATGACGGTCCCAACCTCTTTCACGCTGACCCCGACCGCATTGCAGTGGTCGGTGCATCTGCCGGCGGATATATGACCCTTACTGCCGGCTTTCGTGTGAGGCCACGGCCACAGGCGCTGGTTTCGTTATATGGCTACGGCGACCTTGTCGGTCCATGGTATAGCGAACCAAGTCTCCACCCGCGCCACCACAACAGCAAACTTTCCCGTGAAGAGGCATTCAAACAGGTATCTGGGGAAGCTATTGCTGACTCCCGCGAACGGATAGGAGATGGTTACGCATTCTATGAGTTTTGTCGCCAGCAGGGCCTTTGGCCCACGGCAGTTTCCGGCTGGGATCCCAGGAAAGAGCCGAACAAATTTTTCCCCTATATGGCCCTAAAAAATGTAACCTCGCAATATCCGCCGACACTGCTGATTCATGGCGATAAAGACACAGATGTGCCATACGAACAATCAGAAATGATGGCCGACACACTCAAGAAGTACAAGGTTGAACATCGCCTCATCCGCGTAAAAGGAGGAGAACATGGACTCAACGGAGTAAACCAACAAGTGATTGACCAGGCATATGCCGATGCCGCCACTTTCCTCGAAGAGCACCTGGGTCACTAATTATTTTTTCCTAACCCTGGCTACATCAGGTGCTTTAATAGCGCCCGAATTATTTCCGAAATTTTGCCTGACGTGCGTAAGAATTTCCGCAACCTGGTCATCACTTAAAAAATCATTTTTTGGCATTGTTCCATTGAACGATTTGCCTTTTACCTGTATCGGGCCATCCAGTCCTTCCAGGATTATTTTAATCAATCTTTCCTTATCGCCATTAACCCATTCGGACGCTGCCAGTGGAGGAAAATGGTTATCATCACCGTTGCCGTCCGACTGATGACACGATACGCAATAAGTATTATACAATTTCATCCCAACTGTTGCTTCGCGGCCCGCTTCAAGATTATCAGTGATCTCGTCGGGTGTTCTGATATGCGCAAGAGCTTTACGTTTCTCCATCTCTTCCAGGTTCGCAACGTCGAATTTATTTTTATCTCCTTTGTACATGATTCGCCAGATTTTTCCCTTGTGCGAATCGGTTAGGTAAAGCGACCCGTCGGGACCTGCGGCTAACCCCATCGGCTGATACTCCGCCTGGAAATTAGTGACAACAGGATCCTTCGCAAAGCCATCTGCAAAAACTTCCCACTTTCCTGTCGGCTTTCCATTTTCAAAAGGCACAAAACAAACAAAGTATCCTGCCTGTGGATATGGCGCGCGATTGTTGGAACCATGAAAAACAATAAACGCACCATTCCTGTATCGATCCGGAAATTGGGCGCCGGTGTAGAAAAGCAGATCATTCGGGGCCCAGTGGGCAGGAAATGCAAGTAGCGGTTCGTCGTACTCTTTCTCTTTCTCCGCTTTTATTTTGTCGCCACCATATTCGGGTGATAAAATGCGTTTTTTCAGAAACGGATCGTAATAATAATAAGGCCAACCAAAGTTTGACCCTTCTGTCACCTTTACAAATTCTTCAGCGGGAAGAACCGCATTGTCCCATGCTGAATACAGTTGCGGGTACATCACAGAAAGATTGTCGCGCCCATGAATCGCAGCGTAAAGAGTTTTATCTTTTTCATTCCAGTCGATGGCTACTACACTTCGTATTCCTGTAGAAATCCTTGTTCCCTCCTTTTGTGTCTGACCCCGTTTGTTCGCATCAAATTTCCAGACACCTGCATGATCTTCAAGCTCCGGGCACGGATAAACACCGCTTGCACCGGGCGTACCTGCAAACGACCTGTTGATCGGCTGTTCACGATCAAGCGGCTGGCACGCATTCGAAGGTGAACCAAAAGGAACATACATGTTTCCCTTGTCATCAAATGCCATCGGTTTGGCGATATGCCAGTGATCGAGGCCGTGTGCGTGATCGTCGGTCAGCATCACTTCAACTTCGCTGTCAGGCACAAGTTTACCCGGTGTAAGTTTCTGACGATAAACCACGCCAGTTGAGCTATAGTATAAATGGCCATTGTGTATCCGCATTCCAACGGCCAGGTTGCCGCCATTTTTATAAACGCCAAACCGTTCAATAATATCGGCTTTGCCATCACCATTGGTATCCCTAAGTGCTACGTTACCAGGTTCTCCCTCCGGAGAGGAACGGAGCTTAACATACATGTCGCCATTGTCATTCACGGCTATATGTCGCGCGCGACCGATACTGTCCGCAACAACCACTGCTTCAAATCCCTGCGGAAGGAAAAGTCCACCGTTGCCAGGATCCGATGGCGGCAAATTCAATTCGCTGTTTGTACATCCCGAAAAAATTAAGACGATCGCAAAGCCAACCAGGCTAATGCCGCAATGTAAATGTGATGCCCGAAACTGTATATTCAAGTGAAAGCCTTTAATAGTCCGAAGATCGTAAAGTTGACGAACCTTTGACAAAACAACAACAGTTTACGGCGCCGCTTTTATGTATTTTGCGGTATGACCGCTGGAATCTCTGTAGCCAACCACACCATAAGGATATTGAATTACGCCGATAGCGTACAGGAAGCTGCAACCGCTCATCACGACGACGTTTTGGTTGCACTGTATAACATGCATAAACTCTTTCCTGCGTATGCAGTAATTACCTGCCCGGTTCGCCACGATCATTTTTTTTATGTAAGCGATAACTGCAGCGAGGTATTCGGATACACTGCCGGTTATATGTCGAAACATTTCAAGGCGCTGTCCGACTATTTTTCGCAGGTTCATTCTGCCGACATCGCGAACGTACGCGAATGCATGAACTATCTCGAAACGTTTATGAAACAGCAATCACCTGAAACTTATCCGCAGTTGCGCATTGTTTTCCATTATCGTTTCAGGAACGCCGACGGCCGCTATGTTTATTTACAGGATGAAAAAGCAACGTTGGTAACGGAGCAGCAGAAAAATATTCACTACTCTTTAATCAGGAATGTTGATGAAAAGATGCTATTCACAGGCGTAAAAATGGAAGTGTTTAAACACGATACCGAGATTCAAAAGTTACTCGAATACAAACCCTCCGCCTCAAGGAACAAATTATCAGCCAGGGAAACCGACATCGTTCGCCTGATAAAGAAGGGCCTCACCACAAAGGAAATTGCCGGCCAGCTGAACATCAGTCACAACACCGTGCGCAATATCAAGAGCAAAATGTTCGAAAAATACAACGTTACCAATACGATCGAATTATTGAACCTTACAAGCTGAATCGCTTGTCGGTCAGCGAACGCAGGAATGCTACCAGGTCACTTTTTTCTTTCGCGGTCAACCCAAGGGGCTCCATGAGCAGCGAATCTTTGTTCACTGCATCGGCAACAAATTGTTTTGTGTCGTTGTAAAAATCAACCACTTCTTCCAATGTTTTGAACATGCCATTATGCATGTAAGGAGCCGTTATCGCAACATTACGGAGCGAGGATGTCTTAAATTTTCCAATATCGCTGGCGTTGCCCGATATTACCGCTCTTCCGCTGTCTCTTAAATTTTTAGCATTGAACAACCCGATGTTCCTGAACTCATTTGCGGTGAGGTCGGCACCAAAATGACATTTTACACAATTTCCCTTTCCATTGAAAACAACAAATCCTGCTCTTGCCTCTGCGCTCACTGCGAGAGAATCGTCTGAAAATTTCCAATTGTCAAATGGACTGTCACTCGTTTCGAGCGTCCGTTCAAAAGCCGCAATGGCTCCAGCAAGATTCTCTTTTGTGGGTGCCGCGTTGAAAACTTTTTTGAAATAATCGCGATACAGGCTATTATTCGAAAGCCGCTCAATTGCCACTGCGACTGACAAATCCATTTCATCAGGATTTTCAATAGGCTTAAGCACTTGTTCTTCGAGAGTTGCTGCCCGTCCATCCCAAAAGAATGATTTGCTCAGCGAAAGGTTCATAGCTGTCGGTGTGTTCCTTGCACCTTTTTTGCCACCTACGCCTAAACTAACTGCCGAGGTATCGGCAAATGCAAATTCAGGTTTGTGACAACTTGCGCAGCTAATCGTATAATCCTTTGAAAGAATCGGATCCGAGAACAGAAGTTTGCCAAGCGACTCTTTATCCATTTCATTATTTTCTGTTGAAACAACTTTGCCAAAACAGAGTGCCGTTATTGAAAGCGCTGCAATGATGGTACTTTTCATGCGTGTCATTTAACCCTTCCCATCACCAGTCGTTCCATTCCTTCGAGGCGCTCACGACAGCTGTCGCTGATGGCGCGGAAGCGAAGTGAATCGGCGCTGCTAAAGAACATCACCTTGTAGGTGCCTTCTACGCCATTGCATCCATTGTCGACAAATGAGAGGATACTATCGTTTTGATTGAAATTGTACGTACCGCTTACGAAAGGTTTTTTGTTGATGTAGCCTTCGAGTATGCCACCTTCTTTAAACACTACGCCGGTAATATTTCCTTTTGCGGATGGCCTGGATTCCCACCTGCCTGCTAGCATATCTTTCCCGCCTGTTGCGAAAAGCAATAAAAAAACAGAGAACAATAATTTCATAGTCATCTTTTATAGCGTTTTATAGCGCAAACTTCGGCACCCGCAAAGCATCGGACAATGGTATATTAGTACTATGAAATGGAGAATAAACTTTAAGAGCATACTGATTTCAAGCTTAATCAGCGATCCGTTGAAACTGGGACCCTGAGAGGCTTAAAGCAGGCACTCACCTCGGGATATTATTCAGCGTGTACCACGATTCGGTGGACCAGAGTTGGTTGCCACGCGCGCTTTTAATACGCGGTAACCTGAAATACACGACGTGCCTCTCTTTCAGGTTATCAATTTCCAGGTTAATTTTTTTGCGATCGGGTGATACCATTATTTTCCTGATAACTAATTTTTCAACATCTACTTTTGGCCCTCCATAATCTGCCGTCGGCTTATACCGCCACTGCTCAATCGTGATATTATGAGCGTTCACATCTTTTAACGAAGCCAGTTCTTCAGTCAACTCAATCTCAAAACCCTTCGGCTTTGCTCTTATCGCCAGCATCTCAAACACAGGCTTACTATTATACCGCATTTTCTGCAAACCAAACTGTCGGCCCCTGTAGCTCCATCCACCAACGAGCCCCAACCCACCAATGTACAAACAACCATCGGGTCCGAAGCAAAGGCGGTTAACGCCTGTTTCAAGCCCCTGCGTAAACCGAAAAAGGCATCCCTGGTATTCACCATTTATCTTTTCGAGGAAGTCGCGCTGAATGCCCCCGGCGGTAACATCGCCGTGAAGCATTTGTCCCTTATAAATGCCATCCCTCACCAACACCGGTTCGGAGGGCGAATTAGCGGCCTCATTTTCCGGCATCCAAATGGCAGGCATTGCCATAGGTGGAGGTTCCGTTAGCGTATCCAGGTGGCCCCAGCGCATTCCATGATACTCGCCTTGCTTCACATGTATCAACTTACTCGCCGGCAACCACTGACCCTGGTTGTCGGTAATAAAAATTTCATCACCCGGACCTAATCCAATTCCATTGGGTTGGCGCAATCCGTAAATCACCTTTTCATAACGCCCATCGCGTGCGATCTTAATAACGGTGCCCCTGTCGGGCAGTTGTTTTTCTGTAGATAGCAACCGCATGGCCATTGATAATGTGGCATAGAAATAGCCGTCCCTGTATTGCAGGCCAAAGGCAAATTCATGAAAATCGGCAGTAGCGCCCCACGCGTTACACACGGTTGCGTATTCGTCGGTTACTCCATCACCATCATGATCTATCAGCCGGGTTAATTCGTGTTTCTGCAGAACATAAATTTCTCCGTTAACTACTTCAACACCCAACGGCTCTGCGAGCCCGGCCGCAATTCTTTTTACGGTTATTTTGTTAGTATCGCCGGTTTCAACACCATCGAGTAAATAAACGCCTCCAATTGAATCCCATGTGGTCACCACGAGCCGGCCGCCAGGCATAAAAGCCATACCGCCTACGCGTGGTGTGAAGTGCACGTCGTGAATTGTTTGCAAATCAAACGAAGGATGTACACCGGCGAGAGGAGCGCGATCGCCTGGAAATGCATTTTTGTCAACCACCGGGGCTTCTTCTTCAATAATTTCTTCCCCGCTGCTTTCAAGCGATAAAATATATTCCAGCATGTATCTTATTTCCTGTGCACTCAGCGACGTATGTGGAGTCATTACATTTGCACCCCATTGTCCTGTTCCCCCGTCTTTAACCTTACCGATTAATTTGTCGATCGCGTCTTTTTCGTTTTTGTATCGCCTGGCCACCTGTTGAAATGAAGGTCCCACATTCTGCCTGTCCGTTTCATGGCAGGTAAAGCAATCACTTTTATCCATGTAAAATTTTCCGATGTGATCCGATATATTATGTGAATTAGAATTGGCCTGCAATGGTGAGGTGAACCAGGTGATGAGCGTTGTAGCTTCATCGCTTTTCAAATTATAATCACCAATTGAAATAATGACATCTTTCGGCACACCCGAAAGCATGAACTTCCTCTCAAGCCCGATCGTGTTTTCTTTGCTCACTACTTCGGGACTTTCCTCAACATATACAGTATCGCCCGAAGACAACACAATACCAAACTTCAGATAAACCCGTCTCTCATTAAAACGATAGCCTTTATTTAATAAATGAAATGAATCCGTCTTACCATTGATTAACACATTCCACTCCGTTGCGAGTTTATCGGTGTACACATCTCCCCACGAAACGGGTTGTAAGTTTGGTTGATTAGTATACGCGGCTCCCTGTAATGTTACACCTCCCTTCCAGGCTTTCGAAATTTTACATCGTGCCACATCGTAAGCGACATAGCAATTCGTGTCGAGCGCAATTGTAAGCATGCGGGGCTGCCTGTCGAGCACTGATCTGAAAACCCAAATGTCTTTTGGACGTTTCTTCGATGACGAATTGTTATCACCGCAGGCAATACCCGCAATCAGGAGAATCGACAGAATAAAATGATACTGCAACTTCATAATAAAATGTGCCGACATATCATTTTTTAGAATTATTAAATATTGTTCTCAACACCTTCTCCATTTGTTCTGATATCCGCATAAACCCAACATCTGTAAAATGAGCACCGTCTACCGTTGCTTCGCCATCACCGCCGATCAAATCCTTTGCAGGTAAATAATACAACCCTTTTAAGCCCTCTTTCTGCAGCGAATCATAAGCGTCGCGAAACGCATTATTGATACTTTCAATTCTTTCTTTTGTGCTGCGTATGAATCTTGAAGTGGGAAACACCAGGTGTTCAACCAACAAAATCGGCACGTCGGGTCGATTTTTTCTCAACAGCTTTATAAATGGAACCGTTCTTTCGCGAGCCAGTTGCGGAGTTAGATTTCCCCCGCAATCAATCACATAACACGAAGCATCTATTTCGGAGAGTATCTCTGCAAGTTCCTTATCCAACTTTCCATTACCGCTAAACCCGAGGTTGATTGTTTCTGCATTCAGCGCGCGCGACAAAATACCTGAGTAGGCCATTCCAGGTCGCATGGCTGAGGCACCCTGCGTAATACTCGTTCCGTAAAACACAATGGGATCCTTTAGCGCAAAGGTGCTCTTCGCAGGTTTGTTTATCGCCGCACCTTTTTCAACACCAATGTAAATAGAATCAACAAACTCATACATCGGCAGGTTGAGCATAAATTCTTTCATCGAGCTATCCATTCCTTCAATCAGCACCGACTCGTTATATACCGAATCATATGGCTTCCCGACACCTGCATAGTACCAGCGCCTGCTATCCAAACAATACAGGTCAACACCCTTTACCATCGTTTCAGCGCCGTGAGGATAATGAACATCATTTCCCGTTTTCCATTTAACAGCAATTGATGTTGAATTTGTTTGAAACCGCACACTTATGCCCGATGAATGGCGACTGAGATCCCAAACCTCGGGGCGAACGATGTCTTTATATTTTGCTGGCAAACGTGTGTACGTAGAATCCTTGAATCCTTTGCCCAATACCTGGAAATTCCAGGCGTCGTGAAACTCACGCACCACATTCTTTTTAGCTGATGAAGCATACACGGGTACATCCAGTTCAATCGCGATGATTGTAACCTCAGGATGTTGTGTACGGTTAATTCCATCAACGATAATTTCCTTCCAGTCGTTAACTGAAAATTTCAAAGGCTTTTTGTCATACACATTATACGCGCGAATTACTTTCCTGTTGTCAACAGACGGAAATTTAAACTGCGACCCTTTATAATCTTTGAAGAG
The DNA here is from genome assembly GCA_016786745.1 of Chitinophagaceae bacterium. Taxonomy (GTDB): domain Bacteria; phylum Bacteroidota; class Bacteroidia; order Chitinophagales; family Chitinophagaceae; genus Flavitalea. The sequence goes on from JAEUVS010000011.1 coordinate 30,569, forward strand.
ATAAGCATAAATAGTTTTTTCGCGGAAACAATATCCAAACTGATTATCTTTTGGGTTCCATGGACCACCCCTGGTTTTATACACCGCTTCACCTACACGGTCGAGCCATTTCCCCACCTGCCTTATCACGTCGGCTTCCGCTTTTGGTATAACGCCGTGGCGGTCGGGGCCAACATTCAGCAGAAAGGCCATGTTCCTTATGATGCAGTCGGATAATATTCGTTTCACCCTGTCGGCCGACATAATTTTCGATGCATCCTCCGCATGTTTCTCATAGCCCCACGATTCATGGAGGGATAATGTCTTTTCATAAACCTGGCCCGACCTTACCGCGCCGGTAATCGGCGATGCGCCTTCCTCGGAAAAGTAATCACCGAGCCAGCCACTGCGAGGGTTTACTAAAATGTCGGGTTGATATTTCCTAACCATACCCATCAGTCCGAGGAGTTTGCCGGTTTCATCTGCTTCCGACGAACGGTCGCTAACGGGCCACGCATTATTTTGGTCACGGTACTTACCGGGCTCCCAGAAAAAAGCAGCATCGGCATCAGTGCCTTTTTCGCCGAGCCATCCGCCATCCCAGAATATCTGGTCGATCTTTCCATATTTTGTGAGGAGTTCTTTTGTTTGATAGAACAGCTCATCTTTCATCAGTCTCGCATTCTCTTTGTGAGATGAATCGGCCTTATAACCCCATTTATTATTCGCTTTGAAATACGGACTTTTCCCGGTTCCATCTATATCGTAATAGCCGGGATAGCGCCAGTTGATCAGTGTCTTGTAGATTCCCACTTTTAACCCGGCGCGCCGGCATGCTTCTACGTATTCTTTTACGAGATCTCTTCCAAGCGTTTGCTTTGCGGTGAATGCATTGGGATGATTGCTTTCGAACAATGCGAAACCGTCGTGATGCATCGTGGTAAGGTTCATGTATTTCATTCCACCATCCTTTGCAAGCTTCGCCCAATCATCAGCATTGAATTTATCTGCAACAAATTGCTTGTCGCCACTTTCAGGAAAAGCAAACTTTTTGTATTCGTTTACAGGAATGCCAGCCCAGTTCATGTACCACTCACCGTTCGCCGGGCCGGAGTACAGGCCCCAATGAATAAACATGCCGTATTTATCGTCCAGGAGCCATTTTATCTTTTCATTCGACTGCTGTGCGATGCCTTTGTCTTCGCGCGGCACTCTTTCAGGCAGGGGGTTAATTTGAGCAAAAGTTTCCAGGGAGATAAAAAGGCACAGAAAGTAAAATATCCGGATCATAGGGATGACTGCTGTTTATTTAATTTGTAATAATAATGCGTTATTGTCGTTGACGCCCGCAATTATACTTTGAGATTTAGCTGTTTTAATTTTTTGCAAACTTCTCACATTTCCACGGATCGACAGCCCACTCTCCGTTTGCGTGGCATATGTAAAATTGCCTTTTCCATCTCCGAGCAAAACAACACCATGATTAGCGTTGTAGCGTCCGAATTTAATCCTTGTCCAACTGTTATTGCCTGCCAGCAGAATATCTTTCCCGCCATCATTGTTAATATCAGCCGTTGCAATTCCATATACAGGTGAATACTGCGCGGGTAATGGCAGCCGGTGCAATTTGAAAGGTTTATTGACTCCCTGGTTTTCCAGGTAAACAGTTTGCATCATTTCTGCTTTCAATACAACCGCATCTTTCAACTGCTCAGGCCGAAACACATCATCGATGGTCGCAACTGCATAGGCTTTATATTCAATAAATTTTTTCTTTAGCCCTGGCAATTGTTCTGTTAAATCATCGCGTGAATTGACGGGATACGAAACACCATTGATATAATAACAAAGTACGGGCTCAACCGACCCATTGCCGTCGAAATCTTTGAAGTATACACTCATCGGCTCCTTTTCATTCACATGAAACTGGGTGTTCAAACCGCAATTGCCTATGATAAAGTCTTCGTCACCATCGCCATCCATATCTTCCGCAGCAATCCTGTTCCACCAGCCAGCGCTTCCAAAACCAATATACTGCGACGAAGCATCTGTAAGTTTTCCGTGTTGATTGATGAACACTTTTACCGGCATCCACTCTCCTACTACTAACAAATCAGGTTGTTTGTCGTTATTCAAATCGGTGAACACAGCGTCCGTTACTATGCCCACGGTCTGCAAATCCGCACACACCTTTTCAGTGGAGTCTTTAAACGTGCCCTTCCCATCGTTGATCAGAATATAACTTCTCGGAGTGGTTGGATATTTTCCCGGCACCACGCGTCCGCCAACGAATAAATCGATATCTCCATCGCCATCAATATCGGCATGCTTCACGCAATGTTTGCTCGTCAACAACGGCGGCAAAGCGTCTATCTTTTTTCTGAAATTTCCTTTCCCATCATTCATGTAGAACCTATCCTGGAAAGCCACATCATTCTCTTCAAACTCATATCCGCCGCACGCCACATACAAATCTTTATCTCCATCATTATCCGCGTCAAAAAATGCAGCCGCAACATCTTCACTTGCAGAATCCTTCGAAATATCCGGCTGCGCTTTAGCAGTAAATGTGCCATTGGCATCCTGCGTAAAAACCTGCGACAACCGCCCTTTGCCGCTACCTATAAAAAAATCTTCCCTGCCATCGCCGTTAATATCGGCTACTTCAATGCATGGCCCCTCGCGCGACAAATAATTCGGCAATAAACTTTGCACATTAAAATCGCTGAACTGATTTTCATGATGGCGCACCTCCGGTAAAACTTCCTGCGATAAAAGCGTTTGTTTAGCCCTTACAGTTGTATCGTAAAACCATTTTTCTTTCGCATCAGCAAGATTAAGAGTCAGCGTTTGATTTGGTTTAACATTGTTCAACTTTTCAAATCTGTCATCCGGCCATATAACCAACAATGAATCTATCAACTCGTTCTTTCCCACCCCGAAATTCAGCACCGGATCCGTGGAAGATTGAAACCCCCTCACGGGCGATTGCTCCTGGTAGTACTGCCCGCCCTTACAAAATAATTTAACTCGCGCGCCGATGCCTCTTTCATTTAATGGATTTCCTTTGAGCCGCACACGAAGAAAATTATTTTTCACCCTTGTTTCAGCATTGTTCCTGTAAATATCCGCGTAGTCGTTTGAGTTGTTGATTACAAGATCCAGGTCACCATCATTATCAAGATCCGAATAAGCGGCTCCCGCCGAAACGCCAACTTTATTCAATCCCCACTCGTCTGTGCGCTTAACAAAAGTTTCGTCGCCGTTGTTCTGAAATATATAATTCGACAGTTCAAGAGAAGGCATCTTCTTTATATACACAGGGATAGGATCAAACGTTTGTTTATTCATCGCGCGACTAAGCCTGTCAATAGAATACCTGATAAAGTCCATGTCGGTGTGATCCTTAAGATAACCATTTGTTACAAGCAGGTCCTTGTACCCATCATTGTCATAGTCACCAAATAAAGCCGACCAGCTCCAGTCTGTATTGGAAACGCCAGCCAGTTGTCCCACTTCGCTGAACGTACCGTCGCCGTTGTTTTTCTGCAGCATATTGCGACTGTACTGGTAATAGAAACCTTGTGTAAACAGCAATTGGAATTTATCAAAGTTCTCGGCGCCGCTATGCATTTTCTGCGTCCTGTTATCCTCGGCGAGCATATCCAGTGTTTGCAGATCGATATGCCCGTCGTTATTAAAGTCTGCCGCATCGGCGCCCATTGAAAACAACGAAGTTTCATCCATGCATTTTGCAAGCGCTTCTGTAAATGTGCCGTTTCCATTATTCATGAAAAGATAATCCGGCTCGCTGAAATCGTTCGATTCAAACACATCTGGCCAACCGTCGTTATTGAAATCGGAAACAGTGATTCCCAAACCGAACGTTAACACATTTGAAGTAATTCCCGCGGCTTCTGTTACATCGGTAAAATGACCGTCATCGTTCCGGTAGAGTTTACTTGCATAGGAAGGATCGTGCGTGTTGCGCATTCCTGGTTTCTCCTGTGCGCCCGATGCATATTTCTGCAATGAATGATTGATGATGAAGCAATCGAGGTCGCCATCTTTGTCGTAGTCGAAAAACGCCGATTGCGTGGAATAGCCTGCGTCTGCAAGACCGTATTTCCTGGCCTGTTCAGAAAAGGTGAGATCGCCGTTATTTATGAACAGCAGATTTTCCCTGCGCGACTTGCTTCCGTCGGCGCTGCGGCAGATATAAATATCCAGTTTTCCATCACCATTTATATCTGCCATCGTTGCTCCCGTGCACCATCCCTGTTTTTCAGCAACACCGCTTTGTGTGGTTATATCTTCAAATTCAAAATTGCCTTTATTCAGAAACAGGCGGTTCTTCACCATGTTACCGGTAAATAAAATATCCTGCAGGTTATCGTTGTTGATATCGCCGATAGCAACACCCCCTCCGTTATAGAAATAAATGTAGTTGTCGAGATTCAGTGTGCCGTCATCTAAAAAAATATTCCGAAAATTTATTCCCGTACTGCTTTTGTCCAGTAAAGTAAATAAAGCAGTGCTATCATTCCTGCAACTGGTAAAAAGTGAAAGAAACGATACTAAACAGAAATAGTATTTAAACATCGTAACCGGGCCAGCGTATATTTTAGAAACTTAATCTTTATCCCACCACAAAGGCGTTAACGGCTTATCAGGACCTCCAAGCAGGGCCTCTGCGGCCTGCACCTGCGGACCATTTGTTTGCTTCTCTAAGTCAAGGTATGGCAATCTTAGCATAAGACTTCCGGCCGGCACATCCGCGTTGTCCGAATGCAGCACCGGGTAGAGCTTTTGCACACCCGCTCGCCGAATATCGGCCCATGCTTCCATTCCATCCGGGTATAACGCGATCCATTTCTGCTGCGCGAGCTGTTTTCGCTGCATGTCGGGATCGCTGCTCCATTTTACCGGGTAATCATTCATTGCAGGTGAGTTGAAAAAGTCTGACGGAGGAATCGGCGTGGCATTGCTGTTGATGTAATTTGCGATCGCTGTTTCATCAGTAACACCCCACTGCCGCATCGATGATTCAATTCCTTTATTGTACAGTTCTTCGGCCGTACCGTTCATGTTCCATCCATTCAATGCGCCCTCCGCACGCAGGAAATATGCTTCAGCAGAATGCAGGATATTCTGCGCGGCAGGTACATTGCTCCAGTCGTTTCCTCCGCCGGTAACCCAACGGGTACCAACATTAGAATTGTAAGTTGGCTGATTGATGCCAACTATCACTTCAGATGCTAACATACCATTTCGGCCGCCGTCATAGTCATTTGTACTGTCCGCCTTTTGGAAGTAAACGCCAATTCTCGGATCGTTGTAACCCTTCATTACCGATTCCATCGATGCGCTCATACGGAATTCGTTCCATACAGCGATAGAAGATAATCCGCCATAGTCATCTCCCACCGGAGGTGTTTTCGCCATCAACGCATCTTCGGAAACATCTTCCATCACTCCTTTCGATATCGCATCTTCAGCCTCTGACCTGGCTTTGTCGGGATTCACTTTTGAAATGCGAAGCGCAAGTCTTAAACGTAGAGTATTAGCAAACTTTATCCACTTGTTTACATCTCCAAAATAAACCCTGTCGAAATCTCCAAAAGGAGTTTTATCCGTGTTGCTTTTCAAAACAGTTTCTGCTTCGGTAAGTTTTACAAAGAAATCATTATACATTTCTTCCTGCGAATCGTAAGGCACCTCCTTACCGGGATTTCCTGCTTCGAAATAAGGCACAGGTCCGTAATAGTCGGTTACACGGTGGAACGTCCACACCCACCATATTTTCGCCAATGCATTTTCAGCGGATGTCGGCTCCGATTCATCCATCAATGTTTTTAACTGCGGCACCACTTCCGTATATATCACTCTCCACGTTACTTCAAGGTCGGAACTGGCCCACGCAAACCTATCGTATGTATATGTAGCAGTAATGAAAAAATATTGTGCGTACAAATCCGCAAACAGGTTTTGCCCGTACTGGTAACGCCAGTTGATAAATGAAGAAGCTGCCTGCGCTCTTGAAAAGAGGCGCGGATATTCTGTCGGTGTAAGGTTTGTCAGCTTGGTCGGGTCCGTGTTAAATTCATCAAATTTTTTGGTACACCCTGTCATCATAATCAAAAGCCATATAACAAACACACCGGACGCAGATGTCGCGATTTTATTTGAAGGCATTTTCATAATAAATACTTTAAATAAATATTTTATAGAGATAATTTTAGATTAAGTCCGATGCTGCGCGTGGGTGGCAATGTGCCATATTCAAATCCCTGCAGGTTGCTGTTGAAAAGATTGACTTCCGAATCGAAAAATGCCTTGCGCTTGTCTACACCCGGCAAATCCACTTTCGCAAATCCCCTGTAGAAGAAGAACAAATTCCTTCCCACTATAGAAATCTTCACATCTTTTATAAATGAAACCGGCAGCTTCCGGAACCTGTATCCTAACGACAACTCGCGTAACCGCACATTCGTTGCATCATATACAAATTCTTCTGACCACGGTTGTGCACCTGATACGGTTGTCCAGAAAGTTTCCGCGTCGATAGGCGTTGCGTTTTTAGAACCATCTTCCTGCACCGCAGGTAACAACCAGCTGCCCGCTTCGCGGTGAGAAGCAGTATATTGCGGTGTTCCGTCAGCAGCCATAATCGCATCGCTTGCCGATATCATCTCGCCACCAAAACGTCCATCAACCAAAAAACTAAAATCAAAGTTTTGATAGGTAAACGAGTTGGTAATACCCAACGTAAAATCAGGATTGTAGTTACCCACTTTAATCACCTCATCGGTTCTTTGCGGCCGTCCATCAGCAGCAACTAAAAAGTCGCCCGAAGCATTCCGTTTCCATCCAAAAGCATACAGGTCGCCAAAGGCGCCGCCCACTTTTGCAACAGGAATCAGGAAGTCGTTGAAATTCGCATCAAGTTGCACCTGGTCTATGCCGGGTAATATTTCCAACACCTTGCTTTTGTTCTTCGCGAAGTTTACACCCACATCCCATGTCAACCCTTGCGGCTGCATAACCGGCGTAGCGTTCAACATCAGTTCCACTCCCGAGTTCTGGATATCGCCTGCGTTGATATATTGCGACTGGAACCCGGTTGCAGGTGGTGTCGGCACTCTCAGCAACTGGTTTGTAGTGTTGGATTTGTAAACGGTGACGTCGACGTTAAGCCTGTTTTTAAGAAACCTCCATTCTGTTCCCATTTCCCATGCTGTTGTTAGTTCAGGTTTCAGATCCGGGAAAGGCGAAACAACGTCGCGCTGAATTCCGTTTGGATAAATCGTGTATGTCTGTTCATTCAGATATCCGGGACCGCCACCACCGGTTCTCGCATATCCTAATCTCACTTTGGCATAATCTGCAACCGATGCCATATCGAACATGTCAGATAAAATAGCGCTCAGGCCAACAGATGGATAAAAAGAATAATAAGGAGATGGTAACGTTGAAAAATATTCCTGGCGTGCTGTACCATCGAGGTAGAGGTAATCTTTAAAAGATAATTGCGCCGTACCGAATATAGCCTGCCGCTGAACATGCGTCAACGCATCGTAATTGAACTGGTCGGCCTGCGCAGCGAACGACAGGTTGAACCTGTTGGGGACGATGAGCTTTCTTACACTGATACCGGTAATATCTCCTCTTGTATCCAAAACAGTTCCTCCGACATTATAACTGATCTTGAGATCTTCGGTAATATTATTGCGACCCGATACCACAACATCAATGTTCCTTTGCACTATGCGGTCAAGTTCATACCCGAATGAACCGTTATCACTACCAGCGGCTCCCGGCGTATTGTTCTGAGCGTAATAACTTCCTTTGGTATTGTTCAGGTCGAGTGAAACAATTGCTTTTACATCGAGCCAGTTGGTGATCTGCAATTTTCCGGAAACCAAACCGGTAATACGATCCCTTCTTTCATCTGCGCCCGTGTTATATATTGTCCAGTATGGATTTCCGTAGAATGGCGACACATACCAGTAGTTCGGAGCCATGGCACCTGATGCATCAGGACTTTCATAATTTTTTACATCTTCCAGCCGAACGGTGCGCGGAATCCTGTAGATATTGATCGAAGCCGAGCCTCCTCCCACGCCTGGTTTTTTCTCTATGTCGTGGTGTACGTATGTAACCTTAGCATCTGTAGAAAACCGTTTGCCGATATTCGACGTAATGCGAAGATTAATGGTGTGTCTTTTAAGGTTATTTTCAGGAACTATTCCTTCAGAATAAACGTTGGCGTAAGAAAAATAAGTTTGTGTAATATCGGTGCCCCCGCTTAGACCAATAGCATTGTTTAAACTCGCAGCGCCCCTGAAGAAACCTTTAAGGTTGTCGGGTTGCGCCGCCAGGGTCGTTTGCTTGCCTGTCCAATCTGTAACCTGCTGACCTGCTATTTTAGGTCCCCAGCTTTGCGGTGAATTCATGCCGAATACGCCGCCATTTCCCTGTGCAAATTCGTTCTGCACTTCGGGCGACAGCATCGGGCTGTCGTAAGTAGCGCCTGAATTTATATTTACGGCCAGTTTGCCCGACTTCCCTTTTTTAGTAGTAATGATAATAACACCGTTGGCTCCTGTGGTGCCATATAATGCTGTTGCCGCCGATCCTTTGAGTACGTTAATACTTTCTACGTCATCGGGGTTAATGCTTGATATACCGTCGGAACTGCTGTTCGTGTTGCTGTTATATCCATAACGGGTATACCCGCTCGAATTGTCAATGATCGCTCCGTCCACTACTATTAGGGCTCCGTTATCTCCGGCGATGGAGCGGTTACCACGCAACAAAATCTTGGCAGAGCTTCCGGGGCCATATGCATTGGAAGTAACCACCATCCCTGCCACTTTTCCTGTGAGGGAATTCGCAATATTCGAGCTCCTTACCTCATTCAGTTTCTCTCCGCTTATTTTTTGGGTAGAATAGGTGAGCGTTCTCGCCTGGCGCTGAATGCCCAGGGCGGTCACCACCACTTCGCCCAATTGATCATCCGAATCGTTCAGGGAAACTAAAATGTCTATCGTACCATCGGTTACATCAATGTCTTCAGTATGATCAACGTAACCGATAGCCGTAATCCTCAGGGTATATTTCCCGGCTTTCACATTCGATAATGTGAAATCACCGTTGTCGTCGGCTGCAACTATCTTGTTCGTTTTATCGAGTGTAACAGTCGCGCCCGCTACACCTGTACCCCTGGCGTTTCGCACCTTTCCGCGAATCACGCCATTCACAGAAACCGGATCCTCTTCGTTTCCAATAGCGGTCTCACCGCCTGGCGATGTTTCTTTTTCCTTTTCGAAAAGAATAATGCTTTTGTTAACGAGCCTGTAGCCGAGGTTCGTATTACGCAATACGAGGTTCAATGTTTCCTCGAGTGTGCGGTTGTCTTTTTCCAGGTTGATCGAACGGTACTTTTCAACCTGGTCACGTTTGTAGGCAAAACGGAAATCGGATTGTCTTTCGATTTTGGTGAAAACATGTCTCAATGCTACTTCTTTGCACTCCAATGTGATCCTCACGTCGCTGATCGTCTGGCCTTTTCCGTCGTTGGCGATGAGTAGTTGCGTCCCTACACAGATGATCACAAGGGCAAGAAGATTAAGTTTCATGAAAAATCGAATTTTTTGCCGGTCGAATCGTCGCCACCAGTCGGGCAAAGGAAGTGTTGCCGGCGCATGAAAGTTTTGGTACATTAGCGTTGGTTTAATACAGTGACTAATTGCTAGTTAAACCAATCTTCAATCCCGGTTGCCGCCGGGATTTTTTCATGAAGAGAGGTTAAACAAGCTGTTTATTTTTATTTTATTTACATCCTTCTCCTTTTATGATGATAGAATCGTTTTTCATTTCATAAGTCGCATTGTTTACATCACATAATACCGTCAACACCTGGTGAATATTATTTTCATTAAGGAACGATGCCGTGAACCTGCACTTTTTCAAATGTTCGTTCGAAAACGATACGCTAACGTTGAACCGGTTGCTGAGAATTACCGCTGCTTCTTCGAAGTTGGTGTTATCGAATACCAGGTCGTTTTGTTTCCAGATGAGTATTGAATCGGCAAGTACCTGTTGCTGAACCGTGGAGCCGTATTGTTTATTGAATGAAATCTGTTGATTGGGAGTGATGATTCCAAGCGTTTTATTTTCCATCTCAACTTCCACCTTTCCTCTCGTTACCGTAACCGTTACGTCGTTTTCCTGGGGATAAGCCCTGATGTTGAATGAAGTTCCAAGCACAGTGGTTTTTAATTTTCCTGTACGGATCGCAAACGGGTGCGCTTTATCTCTTTTAATGTCGAAATAGGCCTCGCCCGAAAGCACAACCTGCCTGTTTGTTTCGGTGAATGTTGAATAATCGAGCGTGCTGTTATCGTTTAGCAATACACTCGAGCCATCGGGAAGTTTTACAAGACTATGGCTCGAACGCGTTAACTGATTGGCTGCAACGACAGGTTCGCTTTTCTTTTCTGCCGATCCATTCAGGTAAAAATAAATTACGCCCGCGCCGAGCACCAGCGCCAGGATAGCCGCTGCTCTTGCCCACATAAAACGCGTTTGCCTTACAGGCAAAACCGATATATTTCTTTCAATCTCACTGAAAAGATGATTTTTATCAATAGACAAAACCTGCTGGTGGGGATGAATGCTGTTCCAGATGGTAAGAAATTCCTGATTAAGTTCTACGTCGTGTTCGGATTCAGCAATTATTGAAAAAAGCTCAGACATTTCCTCCCTCGTGCTGAGGTTGTCCGCATATTGCCTGACAAGGTATTGCAGCCTGCTGTGGTCTGTTTGCATGCCGGTATGACGAAGCAAAGCAAATAAAGGACTGCTAAAGGGAAGATTTTTATCAGTGTTTCAGCACATTGACATAGCTCTTGATATGCCGGAGCGCATCTACAAGGTGATTTTTGACGGTGCTCTTGGAAAGCCCGAGCTGGGTGGCGATTTCTTCGTGATTTAGGCCTTCGTACCTGCTGAGCCTGAAAATCTTTTGTTTTTGGGGAGAAAGCTGAATCACGGCCTGGTTAATCAACTCATTGTATTCTTTTGCATTGTATACGTCTTCCGTGCTTTCCTGGTATCTCGATATACGGGTCCACAATCGTGCGAGCATCCGGGATTCAGCTGATATTTTACGGAGGTGATCGATGGTGCGGTTCGAAGCCATGGTAAACAGGTAAGCCTGTACATTCTTTACATCAGGCAATTCTGCGCGGTTCACCCAAAGTTTTACAAAAATATCCTGTACCAGTTCCGCCGCAGTAGTTTCAGATTTCGTGAGCCTGAAGATGAATGTGGTAAGCCTGCCATGATACAAATCAAATAGCACGCGAAATGCGTTTTTGTTGCCTTCCGACACCTGTCGAAAGAGTTCCTGTTCACTTGTAAACTCCGCATGAAGCATTTAACAGCAGTATTTCTTTGGCAACATTAAATTACTTAAAATCTTTTTTACCTGTGATGACTTTCTCCGCTGATCCCTCGCTTCGCTCGGGATGACGTTTAGCCATGTCATCCCGAACCAGCCCCGTTCGGCCCTCGGCCTCAGAGTAAACTCCGGGCCGTGTGAGGGATCAGCAGAGAAGCGATATCAAAATTTTATTCTGCAAACGCGGAATCCACGAGAGATACTAAATTCGTGTTATTCAATACGAGTTGTAAGTTCGACGGCGCTTTTTTATTGAACACCGAAAGCGGAAAAGAAAGTTCTTTCCGTAGTTCCGCTTCGGGTAAAATCTCTCCAGCCTGGTTTTTTGTTTCTGCCATAACCACCTTGCGGGGTGCGATGCCTGCTATAAGATCAGGCAGGTCGTAACCTTTTAACACACCGGCTATGCCCCACGAAAAATTCACTTCATAAGGATGTCCAACGCCGTACCCGGTTTCCGTCATACCAATTTTGTAAAACCTGTTCAGTGCAACGGAACTATATGAAACAAGCGATCTGATAAGCACCACTTTTTTAATTGAAGAGTCGAATGAAGCAGCATGAATTAAAGAAAGGCCAACATCGTCCATTGCTACGGCGCCGATTTTCGAAGCGTCAACATAATCAAGACTTTTTACAAAGTGTACGGCCCTCGTAATATCCGCCGCCTGTATGCCGACCACACTTTTGCCGGTGAGCACACCAAGATACCCATCCATCAGCCCCCGCGCCGCCGTTTGTTTTGTTTCGCCTACACCAAGTGGATCTGCCGCCACTACAACGTAACCTTTTTTCACCAGCTGTTCAATGTATCCGCCGTTCTGCGCATCGGTAATTTTTCCTTCGGGGTGAAGATAAATTATGGCGGGATGTTTTTTGTTATTGTCGGGCGGTGTAAAAAGTAATAAAGGAATGGGATAGTTGTCGTTTTCGCCATCAATTGTAAGCAGTTCAATAAAATAGCCGTCCCTACGGTAACGGCCATTAATGAAAGGGTTAAGCTTTGCTGGAGAAGATGGCTTGTATCCTGAAATCGCTTTCGCAGCTTTTACTACTTCTTTAAGATGGTTCGGATTATTTTTTCTCGATTCATTGAGTCGCGTGATATGTTTGTCCACCACCTCTTTGTTCATATCGAAAATAATTTTTCCTCCTTTCGCAGTAACAGCCTGGCCGGTCGGCGTCACATGCAAATCTTTTTCAGGAATAATTTCGACGCTTACCTCTTTTGAGTCGCCTTTAAGCCGGAAGTGTTCCAGGAAAAACGCATACATGGCCGACCTGATCTTTGGGGTCATCCAGTGTTTGAAATCATCTTCTACCATCACAAGATTTTCTTTCTGGCCGAATGCCTCATATGCCCCACGTGCTTCCCGGAATGCTTCGCGCGCACCCTGCAATGAAAGATATTGATCGCGCGTGGTAAAAGTCATCATCGTCGGCTTCGGTGCCCGCAGTTCGAGCAGGTCCTCGAAAGTTATTCCATTCTTTACACTGTGCATCAGTACCGACTCAGCGTCCACTGCTCCCTTCGTTTCATTTTGCCTCCGCGTTGCGTTCGACCAACTGCAGGGAATCGCCACCTGTACCCGTTTGTCGACAGCCGCGATGTAAGAAGTGATTGTTCCCCCACCTGAAAACCCGGTGACGCCAATCCTGGAAGGATCAACTTCTTTGCGTGAGATCAGGTAATCAATGGCCCGCATGCCATCCCAGATAAAATATTTTGCAGGTGAAGCACCTGCGAGGAAGCACTGGTTTCCAAAATAACAATGTTCAATTACAGTATAGCCGATAGAAGAAAACTGAATACTCGAATCATAGTATTGCACATGCTCGCCCTGGCCCGGTGGGTCGATCGCAAAAACAATCATTCCTTTTTTCGCAAGGTTTGAATTGATTGTTTGGTACAACGGCGCACGAAAAGCTTCCTGGTCGTGCCCGATTACATTGAGAATAGCAGGCGCCTTCCCCGAAATGTTTGCAGGCATATACAAACAACCGGTTACATAAAATCCCGGCATGGATTCAAAAATGATTTTTTCAATCCTGTAATCACCTTTTTCTATCACGCCGGTAACTTCCGCATTGAGTGGCGTTTTTTCGGGGAATGTGCCCAGTATATCGTTAATCTTCGCAGATACTTTTAACTGCCTGTTTTGCCAGTCGGCCTTCGTTTTAAGTTTCGCTATTTCTGCATCCCTTACCTGGTAATAATCCTCTGCCTGCCTGGTTAAATGCTGTACCAGTAATGAGCCGGGATTGTTCCATTTTAACCATTGACGTAAAACATTCAGGTTCTCACTATCGTCTTTCGCGATGTCGAAACTTTGAACGGTTGAGTCACTTTGGGCCGACAACCGGCCCGCAGATAAACACAATAAAAACAATGCTGCCTTAAAGTATTTCATTTCATACTACTTATCATTTGTTATCATTTACCCAGGGCACTTTCTATTGGTTTGGCAACAGGGTGGTTACTCTTAAACTGCATCCCAAGAAATGAACTGATCGTAGCCGCAACCTGTTGCTGATACACCTGGCCGTTTGTTTTTATTTCACCAAGTGGTTTGGTATCGGGCCCCATCACCGCCATCCATATTTCATCGCTGTGTTCGATATTACTGTAATGACCCGTCCACTTTTCATTTTCACCCCTGCCATGGTCGGTCGTCACTATTAAAGTGGTCTTGTCTTTATAAAATGGATCATGCTGAATAAATGACCAAAGATCATTTATCATGGCGTCAACATTATGCGCTGCATTGAGATATAAGTCATACTTTCCCTGGTGACCAAAAGCGTCGGTATCAATCAGGGCAAGGTAAAAAACCCTGGGATGGTGCTTCTTGATATGCTCTTTTGCAAGAAAGAATGTTGAAGCATCGAGGCGTTCGGTAGAACCAAAGATCCTGGGCAGATAGGGCTGCTGTTCATTAAGCATTTGCTGAGTTTCATTCAGATCGTTATCAGTGAGCTGGCTCCATCCTGAATTTATATAAAGTCCGCTTCTTTCACTGTTTAAAATGCGGTAGTATGCATTCCAGGAAGCAAATACACTAACCTTATTCTTAAAACCGTTCTGCCTGTTAATGAATTCAAGAACATTTTCATTCGGATTAGGTGGATAGTCGTTTGAGTTAACCAATGAATCGGGATAGCCGGTAAAAATTTCGTTGTAGCCTGGATAAGAAAAACGATAGATGTTTTTCACATTCATGAGATTACCGATGCTCCTGTTGCCATACAACTGTCCATGGTTTGCGATCGTGTTCCAGAAAAACGGCATCAGCTTTTTTCTTCTTTCATCGGACGTTGCCGCCCAGAACGCGTTGTCGAGTGTTGCGGAATCCGTTGAAACGTAACGCTTATCCGTTAAAAGCTTCCGTTCCGCCCCGTTGAATAGTTCTTTCCATCGAAAACCATCCGTAGTAACAACGAATATGTTTTCCGTCTTTCTCACCTGCGCTGTAGCGGGTATGGTTGCCACCAGGATAGCGAAGGCAACTATTATTTTAGGGCGGGCAAATAACCGATGTTCTCTGCATTTCATTATTTTCAATTTGTATAAGGATTAAAACTAGCAGTGGGGAAAAGATACGTCTATTTCACATGAATTAAATACATTTACCCAGCTAACTGCGTGCATTGCATTAACGGTAACAATTTCTTCCCTGTCAATACAAGGGTTTGAAAACATATGAAACATACGGCGACAACCAGCTGCTTGATCTTTTATCAGCAGATGACGGTAAGGCTTTTACCGAAATTTATAATCGTTACTGGAGAGTAGTGTTCGCCATTGCATACAGCCGCCTGAAAGATGCTCACCTCGCCGAAGATATTTTGAGCGATGTTTTTACCAGCCTTTGGAGCAACAGGAACAAATCAGCAATCAGTTCACTGGAAAATTATCTCGCCTCCGCTGCAAAATATCTTGTGTTCGCTTCCATCAGGAAAAAGGCACATGAAGAACGTTACTATGCAACATCGCAGCTAAACACCGAAGTGAACGCGGAAGACGACTTCATCTATAAACAGCTGTACGAGTTTGCAACAAAAGAAATAGAATCGCTTCCCGAGCGATGCCGCCTGATTTTCAGGTACCGCGAAAAGGGCATGAGCAATAGCGAAATCGCGCTGCAAATGAAAATTTCAATTAAAACAGTTGAAAACCAAATTAATAAAGCGTTCCACCACTTACGCTTCGCGATGAAAAAAATACTCCAGGTATTGATTTAACACCACCGGTCCAATTCATCAAAAATATTTTTCCGCTTCATGGGTGCTGCCGTTGTTTCAATACACTACTAAGCAGTGGCCTACATCCCCGACCATATACAACAGCTGATTCACAAATTTTTTGAAGGAAGCATAACGCCTGAAGAAAAGAAACGATTGGATGAATGGTACCATTCCTTTTCCTCCGATAATGTTGTAGTGTTTTCAGATGAATCTGAAAAGCATTTCAATATCCGCATGAAGAGCCGGTTAAATAAACTCCTGGAAAAAAATCGGGCAGCTCCGACAGCAAGGATAATTTTCTTCAGAGCCGCCGCTGCTGCCGTTTTTATCATTGCTGCATCATTGCTGATTTTCAAATTCGTTTACCCTGGAAATAAACAGGCAACTTATACTTCAGTAAAAACTCCTGAGGTAACAGACATCGACCCCGGCGTCAACAAAGCAATTCTTACACTGGGTAACGGATCAACAGTTGTGCTCGATAGCACTTCCGGGAAATCGCTTGCGTCAGAAGGAGGCATGAATGTGGTTAAAGTTGGCGACAACCGTGTCGAATACCAGCGAAGTGGTATTCAACAGAAAGGCGCAACCGTTTATAACACCATCACCACGCCGCGCGGCGGTCAATATCATGTGGCACTCGCCGACGGAACGAATGTTTGGCTTAACGCATCGTCATCGGTTCGCTTTCCCGTTGAATTTAACGACAGCACCCGCGAAATAGAAATGACAGGCGAAGCATATTTTGAAGTGGCGCATAATCCCAAAAAACCTTTCAGGGTAAAAGTGAAAGACAATTATATAAATGTTCTCGGAACACACTTCAACGTAATGGCATACGACAACGAACCAGGCATCAATACAACGCTGCTGCAGGGTTCAGTGAGAATAGATAATGAAAAGTCGTCGCGGGTACTCGCTCCGGGTCAGCAAGCAATGGTTGGCGCCCTGGGGTCAATACGAATAAAGAAAGACGCCGACGTTGAAGAAGCCATTGCGTGGAAAAACGGTTTCTTTCTTTTCAACAGTTCCGATATCAGGAGCATTATGCACCAGGTAGAGAGGTGGTATGATGCAGATGTACATTATGAAGGAGAAGTAAAGCTTCATTTTACCGGCCAGGTGAGCAGGAATGTAAAAGTATCCGAGTTACTGAGAAAGCTCGAGCTGACCAATGAAGTGCATTTCAAAATTGAAGGTAAAAAGATCACGGTATTACCATAGTTCGATTACGTGATCAGGCCATAATAACACAAAACTAACAAGCTATGATCTTTCCTCGCATGCCCATTGCTGCCATGCAAAAAAGAATTTTTCGGGCAGTCAGAGTTTTTAAATTCATATTCTTCCTCCTCACATTTGTTTGTCTGAAAGTAAACGGAGGTGTATTCGCTCAAAAAATCAGTCTCTCGCTTAAAGATGTGCCGCTGGCGAAAGTATTTAAAGAGATCCAGCGACAGACGTCGTATAAATTTATTTACAGTGATGAAATACTGGAATCGAAAAAACAGGTGAGCGCCGTTTTAAAAGATGTGCCGCTTCGCGAAGCATTGGATAAAACAGTTACAACCCGCGATCTCGAATATGTTATTGATGGTAACAGTATTATCGTCAGGAGAAAACGGTCAGAACCAACGAAGGTGGCTGATTTGATTTTAGCAGATATCAGTGGTAAGATAACCGACGAAAAAGGCGAGCCCGTTGCAGGCGCCTCCATACTCGTAAAAGGCACCAATATCGGTACCAGCTCCGACGAACAGGGAAATTTTAAACTGCAGCTCACAAAAGACCAGCAGGTACTGGTGATATCATCCATCGGCTTCGAAACAAAAGAGATACGCGTTCCGGAATCTGGTACAATTACAGTTACGTTAACCAGGCGGGATGAAACAGCCATCGAAGATGTGGTGGTAGTGGGCTTCGGTACACAAAAGAAAACGGACCTTACAGGTGCGGTTTCTACTGTATCTGCAGATAAGGTGAACCAGGGCGTCAACCAGTCACTGTCACACGCGTTACAGGGCCGCGCGTCGGGGGTTACTGTTATTCAAAACTCCGGCGAGCCTGGTGCAGGAGTGGAAATCAGGATACGTGGTACCGGTTCCATCAATGACAATAGTCCATTGTATGTTGTGGACGGAGTGATCTCATCAATATCGATGCTGAATCCTGCGGATATCGAAAGCATTTCAATTTTGAAAGACGCGGCTTCTGCTGCGATTTATGGTTCACGCGGCGCAAATGGCGTGGTGATAGTAACCACCAAAAAAGGCAGGAGAGATCAAAAAACAAATATTTCTTTCAACACGAGCCAGGGACTACAGCAACCATGGAGAATGCCAACAGCGTTGTCTGCTGAAGACAGGAACACTATTCATAAGGAAGCGCTTACAAATGATGGCGTTCCCACTACCGACCCGATATGGGATTATTATAATGATCCCGACAATGCAGTGACCCGCACCGATTGGTTCAAAGAAATTTTAAGAACCGCATATATTTCAAGCCAGGATCTTGCGGTGCGCGGCGGTTCCAGCCGCTCGAACTACTCACTGAGCTTTGGCTATCTCAACAATGATGGCATTGTTTTAAACAGCAATTTCAAACGCTACAACGTAAGGTTTAACAGTCAGCACGAAATCGTTAAGAACCTTACACTCGGGGAAAATATTTATATAGTAAACTCGCGCCAGAAAGCAGCTAACACACGCGCGGCTTACGATGGCGTATTGAGTTCCGCGTTGTTCAACATGCGCAATATTCCTGTTTGGGCCGACGAAGCAAATGAAGTGTACGGCACTCCTTCGGGCGATTTCCCAAATCCTGTGGCTTCTATTAACAGCCGCGATAACGTAGCACGTAATACAGGTATTGGCGGTAACGCTTATATCGAATACAAGATACTCGGCATGTTCACATTGAAATCCGATATCGCATACAGCTGGTCTTTTGCGAAAAATAAGAGCTTCACCGCAATTGCGAAAGGTGGAGGAAGGGGACTTACGGAGAATAGCCTCGGCGAAGAATTTGTAACCGCAAGTACCTGGATTTGGAACAACACAATAAATTTCGACAAAACTTTCGGTCAGCATCATGTAGCTGGCGTGATAGGTACCTCGGCTGAATCGGGCATCGCTGAAATTACGCGGACAGGTACAGCAAAAAATTTCAGCAACCAGGAACCTGCGCTGCGTTATTTTAATAACGCCGGATCTTTTCCTGATCATCCTTCAGGTTGGGCAGATGATTACACATTGCAGGGCTACTTTGCGAGGGTGAGCTATGAATTCTCTGATAAATATCTCTTCGCGGCCAACATACGCCGCGACGGTTCATCCAAATTTGCACCCGACCGCCGGTGGGGTACCTTCCCTTCGGTATCTGCAGGATGGAGAATTTCAAAAGAAGACTTTTTTGGATCGCTGGGTGATAAAATCTCTGATCTGAAAATCAGGGCAAGTTGGGGACAACTTGGCAACGATAAAATTCCCAATTACCAGTTTTTCAGTACTGTGAGCAGTGTGGGATCGCCAACACTCAACGGCGTACCATATACTTCGGTAGCGCAAAACCGCATCGCTAACACCACAATACAATGGGAAGTAACAACGCAAACAGACATCGGTCTCGATCTCGCGTTAATGAATAACAGGTTGCTGTTTACTGCCGACTACTACGACAAAAAAACAACCGATATCCTCGTACGCGTGCCGCTTGTATCGTCTTATGGCGTGGGTGAGGCGCCGTTCAGGAACGCAGGTAAAGTTTCGAATAAAGGATATGAAATATCGGCAACATACAGGGGTGTTGGAAACCGCAAGCTGAGCTATGAAGTGACTGCCAGCATCGCGCATGTTAAAAACAAACTCGAAACACTCGGTGTTTCCGGTGCTAAAGAAATCTTTACTTCCGACTACAAAAATACATCGGTGGGTCGCATAGCTGAAGGTGAACCGATAGGACATTTTTATGTGTTGAACGCATTGGGAATATTTCAGTCGCAGAGCGAGGTAGATAGTTACACAAACAAAGATGGAGATCCTATTCAGCCGCTTGCCGCAGCCGGCGATGTAAAATTTCAAGATGTAAACGGTGATGGCGTAATCAGTGCAAACGACCGCATAAATGCGGGAAATAGTTTTCCTCAATTCACATATTCGTTTAATGCGTCGGTTAACTATAATGGTTTCGATTTAAGCATGCTGTGGATTGGCAGTGAAGGCAATAAAATATTTAACGGCCTTCGTCTTGGTGGAATCATTTTGCAGGGGTCCGGGTATAATAACGGTCCCGATATTCTCGGCCGCTGGACACCGGATTCGAAAAGTAATTCAATACCGAGAGTTACGATGAAGGATTTAAATGCCAACAGAAATTACAGCACGTTATTTATTGAAGACGGCAGCTTTCTTCGCATGAAATATCTCACGATAGGTTACACTTTCGGGGAAAACCTGATTGGGAATAAAATACAAAAGCTTCGCGCATTTATAACGTTACAAAACCTGGTTACTATCACAAAATATTCCGGGTTTGATCCTGAGATAGGCGCCGACGTTGATTATTCAAGCAATATGTACGGGGTTGACAGGGGATTATATCCGCAGGCGAGGGCTTATATGCTTGGGGTAAACTTTAATTTTTAACATCTGATCTTCTTCGTTATGAAAAATAGTGCTATTCTAATCATATCAATTTTATTGGTTTCGTGTTCAAAAAGTTTTCTAGACAAGGAACCTCATGAATTTACCGACGCGCTGTTCTGGAAATCTGCAGACCAGGCAGAATCCGCGCTGGGCGGGGCATACACGCCGTTACAGTCTGAAGAAGCGCTGGGCGGTGAAGAGTGGGCTGGCATGGAAGCGTTTAGTGATATCGGTTATATGAATGATAACTATTCCGATTTTATTGCGATGACTGAATTCAGGGCGCTTCAGAATACTGAGAATGATCTTAGCCTGAACAGTTATAAGGCATATTACCAGGTGATTAAAAGAGCCAACGATGTGCTTGCCAATGTACCCAATATCAGCATGGATGAGGCGCAGAAAAAAAGAATTTTGGGAGAAGCCAATTTCCTGCTTGCGTTTTCTTACTTCCAGGAAGTGATTCGATATGGAGGCGTTCCTCTCTACGATCCTGCTAATACAGAATCTGCGTTAACACGTGCCACAGAAGCCGAAATATGGACGGTGATTGAAAATAGTCTGACCACCGCCAGTTCGCAGCTGGCCTGGGATCATGAAAAAGGCCGTCCCGGTTTAGGCGCAGTATGGGGATTGCTGGCGAAAGTGTACGCTTATGAAAAGAAATGGAACGAAGCCAAAGAGGCTGCCGAAACAGTGATAAATTCCGGTCAGCACGATTTGTATCCTGTTTATTCGGACTTATTTACGATTGCGCACGACAACGAGAGTGAACATCTGTGGGTTTTGGGTGCACGTTATGGTGAATATCCTATCACAAGTATTTTGTATCTGCCGAATGATGTTTGGGGTGGGTCGCACCCGGAAGAAGTAGGAGCAGGATGGAGATTGGTAAGCGCCACTGAAAATTTTTATGAATCGTACCAGGCGGGCGATTTAAGAAAAGCTGCAACCGTTGCTAAAAGAGATGTGGATGTTGTTACCTACAATGGCGCGACAGATGTATTGAAAGCCCCGAATAATCAATCGCCCGTTGTATGCGTAAAATTTATGCAGCCTTATGCGGAGGCGTATACCACATGGTCGCCGGGGTTGAGTATTCCCGCATTGCGGTTGGCTGATATCCTGTTGTTGCATGCCGAAGCGATTATGAATTTGAATGGTGGCGGACCAACTGCGAGAACCACGGGTGTTGCTGCCGCTGAAGAATCGTTTAATAAAGTTCGGGAGCGTGCCGGCCTTGATCCTATTGCCTCTCCTACATTTAATGACCTGATGTATGAACGGAAGATGGAGCTTGCGTTTGAAGGTGGTGATCGCCATTTCGACCTGGTAAGATGGGGACTCGCGGAAGAAGTGTACAATAACCTTCCTGCCGAGGGCACTTATAAACCCGCCCGCACCTTTATTCCCGACCGTCATCGCCTGCTTCCCTACCCTCAACGCGAAATCGACAACAGCAACGGCACCATCACCCAAAACCCGAATTATAATTAGAACAGGCTTACAGTTATTATTGATTGAAAACCTCAGCTGGCCACATTATGCAAATCAACATGCATATGGTGACCGACGGCCTGCGGAAGAAAAATAGTAAATACAGATCCACTCTTTGCGTCGGAATTCACGCGGATATGTCCGTTATGAAGTTGAATGATATGATTGGCCAACGACAATCCCAATCCAAAACCCGTTGTCGAGCCCACACTCCCGGTGCGGTAAAACGGTAGAAAAATATTTTCAATTTCTGCCTGTTCGATACCGGGCCCATTATCCGATATGGATATGTGAATTTCGCCCGGAATAATTTCAAGCCCCACCACCGCCTGGTGATCCGGTGAATACTTACATGCATTCATCACAATATTTCTAATCGCGGTAACCAATAACTCTTCGTTACCAAAAACGAGAACTTGTTCTTCTTCAACTGGCATTTCACCAAAACGAAGTACCACTTCCCACGAGCTGTTCAGCTTCGACATATCCGCTGGCAACTGAAGCAACACTTCGTCTATACGAACATGGTCTATTTCAAGTCCCGATTGACTTCCGGATGCACGCGCCAGTTCAAGCAATGCCTGGGTAAGCCGGCCCATACGCATCACATCCTGTAAAGTGGAGGTGATCACTTCACGGTAATGGTCAGCATCGCGATTCCGCTGAAGCGAAACTTCAAGTTGATTTGATATAGATGTGAGCGGTGTACACAACTCATGCGAAGCATTCGCTATAAAGCGGCGCTGCACCTCAAAACTGCGTTGCAACCTGTTGAGTAACTGGTTTAAAGTATTGGACAGGTAATACCATTCGTCGCGCGAGCGACCGGTCGGAATTCTACGCGTTAAACTCTTCGCAGAAATTTCATTCACTTCGTCGGTAATCTGTTTCACCGGCCGCAACAACCGCCCGGCAAAAAAATAACCTACGCCAAAAGATATCAGCACTCCCCCGATAAGGCTTAGCCAGACAGTAGTTTTCAATTGTGACAGATATTTTTTACCGGCATCATCTCTCGTGGCCGACACCACTACAAAACCGGAATCGGGATAATGCACCGCCATCACTTCTTTCTGTCCATAATTAAAAAACTTACTCCCTTCATAACGCACCAGGTATAAAAACAGGTTGCTGATCTGCAGGGTGTCGGAAGGAATATCCGAATACTCATAAATCACATCGTTGTTCTCATCATAAACACGCACCTCTTTACTTCGAATAAGACCGGTAATAGACGTGTCGAGTCGCGCAACAAGTCCGCTGCTGAACACTTCCGCCCGGCTCAACAACGTATTGGTGTACGATGCCCGGTTCAACAACCTTGTCTTTATAAAATTAATGCGGCTTGTATAGGCTATGTAGTACACCGTTAAACACACGGCCAGCAAAATGCCGCAAACAGTGATGCTAAACAACAACGTTATACGCAGACGAACAGGCATCAGCTGGCTTTTGATTTTAGAATGTAGCCCATACCGAAATGAGTATGAATAAGCCGCGGCTCAAAATGTTTATCTATTTTGTTACGGAGATAATTAATATACACATCAATCACGTTCGTGTTAGTATCGAAATTAATACCCCACACGTTTGTGGCTATTTCCGCGCGTGAAAGTACTTTGTTCTGATTCTGCATCAGGAATTCAAGCAGCTGAAACTCTTTTACTGTGAGATTGATTTTCTGTTCACCACGTATCACTTCCCTGCTATCCAAACGCATTTCCATATTCGGCGCCCTGAGCACGCTGGCGCCACGAACCCGGCTTCTTTTCAAAACTGCCCGTATTCGCATCAACAGTTCCCTGAACTCAAACGGCTTGGCGAGGTAATCATCGGTTCCCGCGTCGAAACCTTCTAGTTTATCGGAGATAGATTTCATGGAAGTGAGCATGATAACACACGCAGACGCATCTTTTTGCCTGATGGCACGGCAAAGATCAATGCCATTAATACCAGGTAGGTTAATGTCAATAAGAATCATTTGAAATTTGCGGTCCGAAAAGAGCTGCAACCCAGTTTCACCGTCGTAAGCAACCTCAACTTCATAACCGTTTTCCACGAGCCCGTTTTTAAGAGTATCGGCAATTTTCCTTTCATCTTCCACAATTAAAATACTGGCTGCTTCCATGTTAGGCACAACCATTAAAGATACTCTGATTACCGAAAACACGCTGCCCCTCTAATCAAATTCTAATATTTTATTTCATCGTTGAAAACATCGATTATCCTTTCCCGAAAATGCCGTTCAACTCCGCATAGGGAACCGCGTTAACAGCATAGTTGAAAGTGCCCTCATTGAGCACTTCTTTCGCGGCAGCAATAAAGGCGGTAAACGCGGCTCTCGACAACGACGATCCGAGGCTTACTCTTTTCACTCCCAAATCTTCCAGCATCTTCAACGTAAATGAACCACCCGACAAACCCATCACTACATTAACGGGCCCCGGTGCAACAGCTTTTACTACTGTTTCAATTTCTTCTTTCGTCTTCAAGCCGGGCGCAAATAACACATCGGCCCCCGCGTCGGCAAATGCTACGAGCCTGTTGATCGTGTCTTTAAGATCGGGCCGGCCGTTAATAAGGTTTTCAGCACGTGCCGTAAGGGTGAATGGCTGTGCTAAACTCCTCGCTGCGGCAACAGCTGCTTTTACTCTTGCAACGGCGAGGTCGAACGGATAAATAGGATCGGCCCGGTTACCGGTAGAATCCTCAATCGATCCTCCTGATAAACCAACCGATGCGGCCATTGTGATAGTTGCCGCGCACGATTCAGGATCGTGGCCGAATCCTTTTTCAAGATCCGCCGAAACAGGCAGATGCGTGGCGTCGACAATACTTTTTGCGTTTTGAAGTGTTTCTTCGCGTGTAACCACACCCTGGCCGTCGGGTTTACCCAACATGTGCGCAAGACCGGCGCTCGTTGTGGCCAACGCTTTATACCCGAAATGGGTCAACAATTTTGCAGAACCAGCGTCCCAGGGGTTTGGCACAACAAAAATGCCCGGCGATTGATGCAATGATCTGAATATTTCATGCCTGTTCATAGCGGTAAAGCTAGAAAATGAAAATAACTTTACTTTAGAGTCACTTCTCTAAAATTACCAATGTCAAATCTGAACCAGCAACTACTCGATGCAGCAGTAAACTACGATCTCCCAACCGTGGAGGACCTTGTTAGCAGGGGCGCGAATATTAACTACACCGATCAATGGGGAAATTGCGCAGTGTTCTCGGCAGCGTGGGAAGGCAACATTGAAGCGCTCGAGCTGTACCATAGGCTTGGAGCAATACTCGAACTGGAAGACAATAACCCGCTCTGCAATTCCGCGTATAATGGGCAATTGGATTCGGTAAGATGGTTGTTAGAAAAAGGAGCGAATCCAAATTTCACTTTCAAAGGCACCGGCGAAAACGCATTACACTATACAATCTGCAAAACGAGTGAAATGGAAGCAAGAACCGAAATTGTCAGGTTATTAGTGGCCGCGGGTACAGACATACATAAGAAAACAATCAGGGGCGCGGTAACGCTTTGCTTCATGCGCGATGCATTCCTGAAAGCGGAAACACCACTTCATCGCGCGGCAGCTTACGGAAATGAAACAATTATCAGGTTATTGACAGAAGCCGGCGCCGATCTATCGACAAAAGACGCAAACGGCGACACTCCAATGTCATGGGGAAGCTGGCATCTCCGGGACAATAATATCCTCAAGCTCTTGCTCTACGGCAATGTGGCCAGAATATGGTAAATTAAAAAACAAAGGGCTGTCCGGAAGAACTGCCCTGTTTGATAGTGGCTCTGATTGTAAAAACTTGCACCCGGGATGTTAGTATACGGTTGGGGGTTTATTCAACTTGTATATTTCGACTGTGTTTACGAGCTGCGATCCATTATCGCCGCCCGCTATGAACATTTTGTTCGATGCTGAGGCCAACTCAACGCCTGTTTTTTCCTCGAGCATGTAAAAATGAGTTTTGCTATTCTTTCTTGCATTATAAACATCTACGATCTGGTGGAAGCCCTCGAGCTCAGGAGCGTCTCCTGCGTATGTTCCACCCGCGAATAAAACATAGTCATCTATCGAACCTGCGCCAACATCCCAACTTTGCCCGGTATACGCATTCTTTTCCCACCACTCAAGTGTGGTAGGCTTAAACACATACGCGGGATTGCTCAAAAAAATCACTTTGTCATAAGCCCCGGCTGCCGCGGTAACAGGAAAGCCGTCATATCCATTATGCAAATCGAGCGTCCATCCGCCAGTTGTTACATTATACACATCCGCCAGGATTCCCTCATAGCCTGTTTTCAGACCAGCGAAAACGATCCTGTTACCTGCCGCCGCCCCCCATATCCCGCCCACTCGTGGGATTGAGCTGAGTTCGTTAGTAGACCACATACCGGTTGCCACTTCATAAATATCCACTTTCAAAGACTCTACCCCTGCACTCTTCCTGCCCGCAGCAAAAACAATTTTTCCGCCCGCTGCCGCCGCTGCCATATCATATCTCGCTTCGCTCAGCTGAGCTGTTGACCATGTATTGGCAACTACATCATAAATATCTACAACTTTGGAAGAGGCACCTGATGAGGTTATACCTCCAGCAAAAACAATCTTGTTGCCCCATGCAGCAGCCGAAAGCTTCTTTCTCGCAACACTCAGGTTGGCTGTCGTCTTTTCAAGAGTAGTAACATCAAAAATATCAACAGCCGATGTTACAACGGTGCCTCCTCTATAAGGCGTTGCACCACCCGCAAAAACTACTTTACTTCCGATACCTGCAGCCGCGTGTCCGATCCTCGGAGAAGAAAGAGTTTTTGTATTGATAAGCTGGAAAAGTGGCGGAGTATAAGTGGGATCAATTCCTCCCCCACCACCGGCCTCGCTTGCAACGGCAGGACCATTCTTCTGTGTGCCGATGTCTTTTACACAACCACCCAATAAAATCGGGAGTAGCAAAGTCGCGCAGAAGGCTGTCAGTTTCATGGCTTTTGATGTTGGCCTAAATCTACAGCTGGTTATTGTCGCAAGTCAACCCCAATATTGGGGTCAGATTAATTTTTCATTGATGGCTTTGCTCACTGCTTCTGTTGCAGAATGCACCTGCAGTTTTTCGTAGATCTTCTTAACATAACTGCGAATGGTTTCAAAGGTAAGCCCTGTTTCCGTAGCAATCATTTTGTAACTGTTCCCTTTGCAAAGTAATTTCAGTATCTGCTCTTCGCGGTATGTAAAATCATAATTGTTTGGAGCCGACGGCTTCTGCATGGATAACAATATCATTTTCGCGACAGAAGGACTTAACGTTGCGCCTTCAGCAAGCACATCTTTTATTGCAGGAATTAATTTTTCGGATACATTCTTTTTTAACAGGTAACCGGAGGCGCCAGCACAAATCGCGTCTAGAATATGAGTGCTGTCGTCGAACACGGTGAGCATGATGATATGCACTTTGCTATCAAACGCCCGGATTGCCCTTACAGCTTCAATGCCCGACAGGCCCGGCAAATCAATATCCATCAAAATAATATCCGGCGCAGAGCTTCTCACTTCAACCGGAGCCAGTTTTCCATTGTCAAAAGTTCCGGAAACAACAAATTCACCCGATAATGAAAGCAATTCTTCAAGGCTCACGCGGAGCGCCGCATCATCTTCGTAAATCTGTACCGTTGTAAGCATGTATTCAAATTTAATCCAGGCGGTATCTTATCATATACCCCAATTTTGGGGGTTAGATGGTAAAACTCAAAGAAACGGAGGTGCCCTGGTCGATCGTAGAAACAATATCAAGCTGACCATCGAGCTGATCCGCTCTCATCGTCATATTATTCAACCCGTTTCCCCGTTTCACTGTATGTATATCAAACCCACCTCCGTTGTCCCTTATCTTCATTCCTATCCTGTTGTTCTTCAATTTTTCAAACTCAACGTCAATCACTGAAGCTCCGCTGTATTTAACGGCATTGTTAACCGCTTCCTTAAAAACCAGGAAAACACTTTTCCTTGTATTCGCATTGAGATTGATGTGCTCAATTTCTTCGGGAGTTCTAAATCTCAAATCTATTTGCAGCGGCTCGCAAATTTCAGCGGCAAATTCACGCATGCGCATCAGCATGCTGCCGAAATCATTGTTACCGGGGTTGATGGACCAGATAATGTCGCTCATACTGTCCATCGTTTTTCGCGTGTGCCGTTGAATTTTTACCAATTGATCCGAGACCGCTGCATCCCCTGAATTTTTATTAAGCGCAATGCGGCTGCTTATGTCGATCGCAGATAATGCAGACCCGATATCATCGTGGAGATCGCCCGCTATCTGGTTGCGCAAAACCTGCTCCTGCAAACGTCTTTTTATTTTGTAACGGTTTAGCAATAAAAAAGCAATTACAACCGAAACAACGAAAAGTAAAATGAAAGTATATTGAATCAACCGTGTGCGTCGGGCTTCGGCGCTCGCCAGCTGGTTCTGTGTTTTCAATAGTAATATCTGCTGTTCTTTCTTTTCTGTTTCAAACCTTTCTTTCAGCTCCGTTGTTTGCCGGATCTGTTCAGCGATATTTAAACTGTCTTTCAATTCCGATGTTTTCTGTTGGTATTGAAAAGCTTTCCGCCAATCGCCAGTCTGCTGATATAGCTTAGCTAACTCAGCAGACGCGTCCATCATATAGTTCGTCATTCTCAACGTATCGTTCATCGTGTACGATCGTAAAAGGTACCCTTCCGCTTCATCATATCTCTTCAGCTGCGCCAGCGTTTTACCGACGGAGAAAGCTTCAAAAGCCATGTCGGCCCTGTTATCGATCTTTTCAAATGTGCGATAAGCGAAGAGATAATGCTCGAGGGCCAACTGGTAATTTTTCATCCCGTAATATGTTTCCGCAACATGTTCGCGCACCATCGCCGCGGTATATGGCGTCATAGTTATTTTGTTACCCTCAAGTGCAAGACAACGCTGCAGAATTAAAAGACTGCTATCGAGAAAACCCATGTTACGATACAGGATGCTCAGGCTGATACCTGTACCTATATACCGGAAATAGTCTTTCATCTCAACAAAGCCCGTGAGCGCCTGGTTAAAATAAGCTGCCGCCTGTTTGTAATCTTTACTCTCACGGTATACGATCGCAAACAAACGCATTACATTCGTATGATAGGCTGTGTTCTTTGTTTTAAGGCTGAGTGAATCGGCTCGTATCAGGTAACGGATCGCATCCGAAAATTTACTTTGCTTGATATAAACTTCGGAAAGGTTTATCCACGCCTTAACCGTATTATCCTCGCTTTTTACGGCCGCAAACAACCGCCATGCTTTTTCCAAAGCGGTTACGGATGAATCAAGAAAACCTTTGTGCATTAGCGCCCAGCCCAACGCGTTCCAGGCATTGGCAATACCTACAGAATCGTTCGCTTCATTCGCTTCAATCAACACCGTATTGGCCACCGAAATAGCTGAATCAGAATGCAAACTGGCAAGCGCAAACGCAGAATCCGCTTTGTCGAAATGTTTTCCGTAAGTCTGCGCCGTAGAAGAAGTATAAATGGTCGATACAAGTAAACAAACGAGGGAGGTATAGCGACTGCAACTCTTCATAAGCATGAATTGGGAAAGCGGCCAGTACCCTAATTTAATTAAAAGCCCGCAGATGTCGCAAACGCCCTTCTTTTTGTCTTGATTGACACCCGGTTCTGCCTGGCAGTTTCTCTACATTTGAGAAATCAAACATCAAAAAATGAAAAAGATTAAAATCTGGTACTGGATAGTTACTATACTCTTCTGCGCATTTATGCTGTCGTCCGCAATTCAGCATATGATCGTAACCCCTGAGTCTGTAACCATAATAAGCGACGGACTTGGTTATCCGAAGTATATTATTCCTTTCCTGGGAGTTGCAAAACTGTTAGGTGTGATAGGAATTCTTATTCCGGGTTAAGGAGTGGGCATATGCCGGTCTTTTTTTCGATCTCGCAGCGGCAACATATTCAGTATTGGCGTTCGGGTTTCAGCCACCGGTTTTATTCATGATACTTCCCATAAGCTTTTTGTTTATCTCTTATTTTCTGTGGCACAGGATTAAGCAAGGTCATTGATCCTGTCTTTTATCAGCTGTTTTTCCGTATTTGTTTTTGCCAGTTTGTACGCCCGTTCAAGATGCGATTTCGCTTTGCTGTTATCTACATTTTTATACAGCTCAGCAAGCAACACAAAATAAAAATGGTTATTGTCGAAGTTTAATTTCTTCGCTTCCTGCAATGCTGTATTACGTCCGGTAGCTTTATACAACGCATAGATCCTGTTGAGTGCAACAACAGGCGAGTAGTTTACCAAAAGCAGTTTGTCGTACAATTTTAAAATCTCTTTCCATTTTTCTTTGCTATCATCCTTCGTGCAATGCCAGTATGCGATGCCCGCTTCAAGATGATAAGAAGTGATTTCATTTCCTTCAGCTGATAAATTCAGAAAATAACTTCCCTGGTCGATCAGGTCCTGGTTCCACAATTGCTCGTCCTGTTGTTCATAGAGCACCATCGCATGGTTGTCTGCCTGTCTCGCATCAAACCGCGACGCATGAAAGCACATAAGCGCCATCAGTGCGTTTGTCTCCGGGCGATTTGTTTTTTCATATTCGGTGAGCATTATTCCCAACCGCATCGCTTCCATGCAAAATTCTTTTCTCAATACTTCGTTCTGCGTTTTTGAATAATATCCTTCACTAAACAGCAAGTAAATAATATGAAGAACGTTAACGAGGCGATCCGATATTTCGTGCCCGGGTGGCAGCTCCATTTTCACTTTTTCAGCTCGCAGTTTTTCTTTCGCCCTGGATAAACGCTTGTTAATAGTTTCTTTGTTGGTGAGAAATGCTTCGGCAATTTCGTCGATCCCGAAACCGCAAAGTATACGCAACGCAAGACCAATTTGTGCCTCGCTGGCAATGGCGGGGTTACAGACAGCAAACAGCATTTGAAGCTGGCTGTCTTTTATATTCTGGTTAGAGAAGTCCACTTCAATGTAGTTATGTTTCTCCTGGCCCGATGTTATTTGCGGCTTCACTTTTTCTTCGAAGATTTTATTTCTTCTGAAGTGATAGAGCGCCCTTTGTTTGGCAACCGCATACAGCCACGCGGGCGGATTATCAGGAATTCCTTTTAAGCCCCACGTTTCAGATGCCGCTAAAAATGTTTCACTCACAATATCTTCAGCAGTCCCGATATGCTGCAATCCAAAATGGTTGCTGATAACAGCAACCATTTTTGCAAATTCCTCCTGGAAAAGATGCTTGATTGATAATTGTTCTTTTTCCATATTTCACTACTGCGCAGTGACTATACATATATCGGGCGTATTTCCACACTGCCTCCGCTGTCGATTACAGGGCATCCATGCGCAAGTGTTGTCGCTTCGTCGAGGTCTTCTGCTTTCACCACTATTAAACCTCCCAACAGTTCCCTGATTTCCACAAAGGGTCCGTCTGTAATAACGCCTCCTGCTTTCAGCACCCTGCCTTCCGGAACAAGGCGTGTAGCCGCATTCGCCAGCTTTCCCTGCGAAGCGATATTACTTATCCAGTCTTTCCATTTCTGCACCCGCGATTCCATTTCTTTGGGCGACTCCTTACTGTAGTCGAAATTTGCCTGCCTGAACAATAATGCGAAGTCTTTCATTCTTTCGAGTTTTTAAGAAACCTGGGTAGTGTCGCAATTTAAATTTAAAAGATACATTTCCGCTGATTCCTCACGCTCGTCTGCTTCGCAGAACTCGGTTCGGAATGACGTCAGGGTCTTTATGGTCATCCCGAACCGACGCGAAGCGTCGCGTGAGGGATCGGCGGAGACGCAAATTTCAAACTGAGACACCACTGAAACTTGTTATTTATGCGCGTGCCTTGAACATTCCTGCTTTATAGGTGCCCACTTCCGGCCGGAATGCAATATTAAAACGATTGTATGCACTAACCGTAGTTACCGCGACTGTGATATCAATCAATTCCTGTTCCGAAAATTCCGCGCGCGCTTCTTCATATACTTCATCTGAAATCTGCCCGTTTTCAATATTGTTAACAGCTTCGGCCCATGCCAGTGCCGCGCGTTCGCGTTTCGTATAGAACGGAGCCTCGCGCCAGGCACTGATCGTGTATATGCGTTGCTCGGTTTCACCCTCAGCACGCAGGTCCTTGGAGTGCATATCAAGACAGTAGGCGCAACCATTAATTTGCGATACCCTGTACTCAATCAAATGCAGAAGTGTTTCTTCTACAGGCGATTTTGCAAGATATATTCCCAGGCCCTGCATTGCTTTCATCGCTCCGGATCCTTTCTCCAAAAGGTTAATTCTCGTTTCCATGTTCTAAAAACTTAATTTGTTATTAAAGAGATTTACACCCTAATGATGACTGAGGAGAATGAAATTGGACACGTGGACGAAAAAAAATTTTTATTCTTTCAGGGCCACTACAACTTTCGCGTTTTTTTGCTTTGTGGAGGAAATGAAAACCTCATGGCGGTTGGCGCCGGCTGTTACGATCATGAGAGAAGTATTCGGGGGAATGGATCCAAGATTGTCGGCCACCATTACCAGTTCATGATAGGGTTGAAATTTATTCACCCTGATATTTAGCGTTACCGGGTCCTGGGATATTCTCGCGCGGCGGACTACCAATGCGTTGTTATGGTAGATGGTAACCGTGTCACCGTCTATTTCACCGTTGTCGTACAGGTCGATACGTATGTTGCCCTCTTCTGCTTCAATCTCTTTTACAAGCGCGTTAACGCGTGTGGTGAGCGCTCGTGGCGGTGGAGGGAGAGATGGCCTTCGCCTTATTTCTGGTGGTTTAATGACAATAGAATCCTTTTTAACAGGCGACGCACTTAGTGCAAGCGAGCCTTTTGGTGGAGATGTTTTGGCAACAGTTTTCTTGAGAGCCGGCTGTTTTGCCACAGGTTGTTTCGCCACAGGCTTTTTAACAACAGGCTGTTTTGCCAAAGGCTTTTTTACTACTGGCGCTTTTGCGACAGGTTTCTTCACCGGGGTCGCTTTTGGCGAGGCTTTTTTAGCTATCGGCGGTGGCGGAGGAGGAACGCATTCACGAAATGTTACATCATCCATCGCGAAATCATTGCCGCATCCGCCAGGTGAATGATTAATCATTACAATCTCTATCGGCGTTGCAGCA
This sequence comes from Chitinophagaceae bacterium, assembly GCA_016786745.1. Classification (GTDB taxonomy): domain Bacteria; phylum Bacteroidota; class Bacteroidia; order Chitinophagales; family Chitinophagaceae; genus Flavitalea. The sequence goes on from JAEUVS010000011.1 coordinate 63,579, forward strand.
GCAGGAGTCGTAAACATGAAATTATACTGCGTCCATTTCACCGACTGCACGCGGACCACCTCGCCGGTGCTGAGTTGCGCGATGTTCTTTCCCTCAGGTGTTTGAAGCCTGATCGTAATGTCTGGCAACAGCGGAAACGGACATTTTTCAGTGATCCTGCACACATTCATCATCCATGTGGAGAATTCGTAAGGTGTGTTCGGTTTTAGGCCATTCACCGTTGTCCTGAAGAAAACTCCGCTGTAGTAAGATGAGTTGATCAACAGCATATTGCCGTTAACATCTCCGGGAGTGTGATCTTCTTTTAAAGTGTGCCAATCGTTTCTGAAGCAGTCTGCCGTGTAAGGAGTAAAAGTAAAATGACCGTCGGAAGGACAATATCCGTCAACACGCTCGTATCTCGCCGGCACCATGTTATTGCTGCTGCTTATACTTCCCGAGCCGAAATGAATTGTGATTTGTGGAGATTTTAGTATGCAGTTATCCCGCTGCGCTTTTATGGTAAAAGCGAAGGCAACAATGAGCAAGATCATCTGCAATCGCCTCACCGCCCCTGGTCTTTACTTAAAGGTAGTGCATTAGCACCAGTTTAAAAATTGCTTACTTTCCCACCGCGTGTAAAAACTTTTTGGCGCGTGAACGGAATGAAGGTGCCTCGCGGTCCCATTGATCCTGGATGATGGCAATCACTTCGCCGGCTATTTCCGGGTAAATTTTCACCATGTTCTCCAATACATGCAACGAAAATGCTTTCGCTGCGGCCTTCTCGCCCGGGGTGCTGGCAAACCGGATGCAAACGTCGATCACTTCGCCATGAAACCGTTTGGGAATAGTTACGGCTGGCAGCAGTCGTAAAATGTTCCGCCTCACTGCCGGATGTGCCCTCTCATCTTTCAATAACTCAAAAAACTCCCTGAAATATTTCTTTACAAATTCGGGATGAGCAATAACGCAGTAGCTGAGCGACCACCCGGCGCGTTGTACAACCCTGTATTCGTCGGTGAGAAACAGGTGCATCAGCTCATCAAAGCGAGCTTGTGAGCTGCCAACCCATTTTACTATCTTATCTGTAGTGCTCTTAGAATGTTCTTTGAGGATAGTCTGCCTGAGATTCATAAAATCTAATCTACTATAACTATCTCAATATTTTTTCCACGGTGCGCCCTCCCACCATTTCTCTTTTTCCGGCTTCGCCTGGAAAATCAGAAAAATAGGGGGCATGTCTCCGGCCTTTCGCACAACATTTAATTTCACCGGGTAAATTCCTTTTGTTAGTGATGCCACGTATGAATCTCCACCGGGTATATTTTGCCCTTTCATCAGTTGTTTACCGGCAAGTTCAAATTCCATCGCATCGTACCCGTTACAATAAAAAATGTATTCTGCATCTTCCGGAATAGTTATCGATCCTTCCAGTACAACCAACGTTGGTTTACTTTCGATCAGCGATGCAAGCTGAAATGTTGAATCCACGCGACCCGACTTTTCAGCATGCGCAGGCAGCATCGCAGGAAGGCTATCCGATGCAACTGTATAAACGGCATAGTGTAAACCAGCGCCGGCTTTTTTATTCGAAGGATTAAGTTTTCCCTTTTCAAATGAAAATGTCCACTCATTCGAATACTCCGGCCTGTTACCAGACGACTTCACGCGAATTTTAGCAGGTGATATAATAGACACACTTCCGCCTCCCATCATCTGCGGTGATGTACTATCAGGCACGGAACCGTCGGCTGTAAACCTGGCACCCGGAGCGTCATCGGTGAACAACAAAAAAAATTCTTTCGGGCGGTTAATGATGCCCGTAAGCGGGTGAATTTTCGGTGTTACGCCATAGCCACCATGCGAAAAACGAAACGCATCATAAAAAGCCTTCAGCTGCACACTATAATGCGATTCCTCAGGATACTGCACCACTTTCCAGTGCATCGACTTCGGTGCATGCTTTTGCAATACCGAATCAAAACCATACGATCCCATATCACGCGAAGTATTCACAAGGCAACCGATGAAAAGCGTACCGGCATCTGCTGGAAGCGCGTCAAGCGTTTTATTCGCAATTCGCGAAACATAATGATTGTCGTAAACAATGTTCGGATCCGAAGCGACATAAGAATCAAAAAAAGCAGGATCCTTTACAAAACTGTAAACGCTGAACAATCCACTGAACGAACTTCCCACCAATGTACGGTGCCCGTTTACAGGATATTTGCTTTCAACATAGGGAACCACTTCCTTCGTAAGAAAATCATAGAACTTATCAGCGCCGCCCGATATCGGGTCTTCAGGGATTTTCGTCGGAGAAAAATCGCGGCTGCGCAAATTTACACCATCACGATAACGGTTACGGATCAGCACGAACATGCTTTTAGGAATATAGTGCGCCGATTCAGCGAAGTTGTAGGTAAAAGGCACAAGTTCGTAGTACCACTCTCCATCCAGGATATATACAACCTCAAATTTTTCATTTGAACCGGGGGTATAGCTCTTGGGCATTATCACCTGTAGTCCCCTTGTTTCATTCAGGATCTTCGAATCAATAGAATCGGTTAACGGTGGTAATGAGGCTTGCGAAAAAGTGGCCCGGGATGACAGGAAAAGCGCAAAAAATAACGCCGTCTTAAAGAAGCTCATAAGTGTTCGTTTCTTCTTAAGACGACGTTACGTTAATTTAGTTACATTATCAAAACTCCGGATCAGCAGGTGTGTTTGGGTTATTATCCCTTTCCGGGAACGGATAGGGAAAGAAATTTCTCTTTCGCTCAGACATGGACCTGTCGAACCTGCGCATATCCTCCAGTTTCAATCCGCTCATAAATAATTCTATACAACGCTGGCGGTAAATTTCAGTGAGTATCTCCTCTTTGTCGGATGAGGAGAATTCGGGCAAACCTGCGCCTACGCCATAAACATCTTCAGCAGGTGTTTTAGTGATTACCTTATTCAATTCCGTTACCGCTTCCGGCAGCATATCCTGGCGCGCGAGGGCCTCGGCTTTTATCAGTAACATTTCACCCGGCAGGTATAAGGGAACCGAACTTGTTCCTGAAGCAAAAAAGCCTTTTATCCTGTGCCGCGGAGCGGTGGTCGGGTTGATACCGATATAGAAAGGTATTCTTTGATCCGCAAGGTCCGGCGCGAGATCGGCCGGCAACCCCAATGTTGAATCAACAGGTTGATAAACGTTATTGGTAGATGTTGCAGACTCGAATACTGCATTTTGCGCAAGCGAGTTATAGGCGATCACCGAGGCTTTTGTAAGGTCGACTGCGTCAGCGGCTGTAATTGCGGTAGCGTAATCACCTATGTAAAGCGAATAACGGGCCTTTAACGCATTCAACGTGTTTAGCAGATCAACTTCCTTCGGCAGCCTTGCAGAAACCTTCGCATTTGGTGCGTTCGCGCTAATTCCCTGGATTGCGTCGTCAAGCAAGTCGATAGCTTTCTGAAATCCTTCCTCTCTGTCTATAAAGGATACGTTGGTGCCAATGCCTGCCGGAATTTTCTCCCACAACATAGACATGTTTCCAATAGATAGCGCCTTATAGATAGAAGTAAAGCCAACCAGGCCACTCGAATACGAGGGATCTTCCAGGCGGCTCGCAAAACTCAGCACGCTGTCGGCATCCGAAATTATTTTGTTACTCTTTGTCCAGATGTTCAGCAACACCGTGTTGGTGGGATCCACTGCGCTGCCACCGGTTGACAATTGCAACTCAGCAGTGTTGCCTGCATTGCGGAGCATAAGCTCATTGGTGACGAATCCATTCGCATCTATCAGCGC
>JAEUVS010000052.1 GCA_016786745.1 Chitinophagaceae bacterium
TCGTTACCTTATGCAGAAGGATCGCCGCAATCGCCAGTGCGATAAAACAACAATTGAAAATAATATGGGTTTGCCAGGTCAGGTTCTGCAATACGCCACCGCATGTACAGGGTATATAATCAGCAAATTGCAATGTGGTCACGAGGTAAGCGGTAAATAAGACCATCAGCGTAAAGCTCGCATACAATGCCAAAAGCTGGTAAGCAGGCATCATAAGCAACAGGCTTATTAAGATCTCCACTACCGGTATGGACCATGCGATAAAACCGGAGAACGACGTCAGCAATGGCGATTTACCCAACTCCACGCTGAACTTCTGGTAATCCGCCAGCTTGCTGACCCCGGCATAAGTGAATAGAAGGATAAACAAACCTGCAATACAATTAATCGCTGTCGTTCTAGGGGATAAGGTAGTAGGCATGTTGTAAAATTGAAGGAAATAAAGGTTTGCCTGCTATCTGTTTTGTCCATTTGTTTTTATTGTTTCCGTCCTCTGTTCTTGCGAAACTGCAAAGGAGCTATACCCCAGTATGCATGAAATGTTGCAGAGAATGCAGCGAATGTCATGTCACTGGTCATCGCGACGATTTTACTCACGGGATAGTCCGTCTCGAGCAATAATCGGGCGGCTGCTTCCATTCGTTTACGCCTCACTACCTGGTGAACGCCTTCTCTACGCACGTTACTGCTTACCAGCTGCAGCCATGACCGGCTGATGGCAAAATGCCGCGCAATCATATCTACCGTAAGAGAGAGGTCGAGATGATTCATGATGTACTCTTCTACCTCCCTGATCAGCTTCGCCTGCGCGTCAGGCACGGGCTGTTTATCCTCTTTTCCTGCTACATCCTGTATATAGAGCCGCAGCAGGTTGCGGATGGTTGATTCAACAAAAAGGATACGCTCAGCAGGTTTCATGTTATTGTGAAGCACATGCGACACCAGGTCTCTGATCTGCGCAGTGATTATCGCTGATGGATGCTGCTGGCACGTTTTTATTCCGGCTGCCGCCCAGGATAACATCGGTTCAAACATCGGGTATTGTCTCGCAATAACGTCGAGATGAACCGGGTGGAAGTTGATGTGAACAGTATGGTAGTGACCGGCAGAAAAACTAACATCATGAAGCACCTGTCCGGGCATATAAAGCAGGTGATAACACCCCTCCTGCATGTTCATCTCTCCGAAGTCATGAAGCACTGCCATCACGTTTCCCGTCATCATGTAATGTAAAGCGATAATATTTTCGGATGTCACCGCATGCATTACTATTTTCTTGCGGATAAAAAAATGATGGGACCAGACGCTGTAGTCATTTCCGAGTATCACCTGTGTGATGTACTCACCCTCGCTAAATTTTTTATAACGGCATTGGGCACCTGTAACGGCATACCTGATGAGGTGTACAGGGAGATGTTCTTGCGACTGAGGTTGCGCAGTATCCGGCAATAAAAAGTCCATTTGCCGAAATGTAGAGCGCGTTCAGATTTTACAATCACGGAAAAGGAAGTTTTTATTTTGCGGACGGAAGTTTTTTTACGACGCTGTATGCTGAGAATTATTTTCTGATATCTGCAGGCGTACAGCCCATGTACCGTTTGAAACCAGTAACAAAGTTAGCGAGATCGCTGTAGCCTGCTTCCTGTACGAATGATTTGACCGGAAGATCAGAGTGGAGAATTTTATCCCGCACCGCGCAGCAGCGCTGGTACATCATATAATCAAATGTGCCCATCCCGGTCACTTTCATGAACATAGTCTTGAATTTAAATTCGTTCATATAGACCATACGGGCCAGTTCGGCAGAGTGCACATGCTTCAACGGGTCGGCGGCTATCAGCTGTTTCACTGCTTCAATCCTGTCCAGTTCATCACGCGGTATTTCGTCTTTCAGCCAGTCCGGATTGTCGATTTCGCGCAATATTTCTGCGAGATAGTCTTTCACGAGGTGATCGAGTGACGACTTTCGCAGCGACGGGTCATAACTTGAGTATTTCAGCTGGTCAATCAGGCGATTGAGGGAAGGCGTGATTTTCCTGTAGGGATTTCCTATCAGTAAAGGGAACGCAGGAACACCATTCTTAAATTTGTCCCACCATTTGCTTTCCGCCGGAATAAACTCATGGAGCATCGCAGCATCCCACGTGGTATCAAACGCGATAAGTTCCGCGTCATGGCCGCATTGAAGCGTTCCACTCCACGGATTACTGAAAATGGTACTGAAATAACCTTCATTGATCTTAAATCGTCCCGCACCATCAAAGGTAGTGCGGCAATGATCTTTTAATATAGCGGTTGTCTGCAACCCGGATTCCCGCCGTATAAATTTCAGTTTTACCTGGTCCGCTATCCTGAACACGGCGTAACGAATGACATTCTGGAGGTGGCTTATTTCCTGCAACACGATCTGGCCGATGTCACCGCGGTAGTGACGCGCATCACTGCCCGGCAGGGTTGCACCATCATAATGCCCCGGCAATCCCGACATCATCCGCAAAGGTCCGCGGCCGCCTGAATATAGCTCTATTGCCATTGTCGTTTCTGCGCAATTCTTTCAGCAAAAATACTTCCGGTTGCACAATAAAAACCACCGTTAAAACACCCTTCCCACCTCACCTTGTTGATAATTTGTTATTTGATTAGTGGACATTTAAAATAATTTCTCATGGACAGGCTCTTACAGGTATTGAACGCAATCTATCCAATGTCCCATGAACTGATTGAATATCTCGCAGCACATATTAAGCACCGGATATTGTCGCGACGGCAGTTTTTGCTGCGCGCGGGTCATGTCTCCCGGGATATCTGCTTTATAGAGTCCGGGCTGATGAGATGCTATTACCTCAAAGACGACACTGAGATCTCGAGCTGGTTTATGAAAGAAGACGACGTGATCGTTTCGGTCGAAAGTTTTTTCCAGCAGAAAATCAGCTATGAATCCATACAGGCACTCGAGACTACCAACCTCTATTGCATCTCGTATGAAGAATTACAGCTTTTGTATAAAACTTTCCCGGAATTTAATTTTATCGGCCGCGTGCTGACCGAACGTTATTATACGCAAAGCGAACAGCGGCTGTATTCGATCCGGATGCAGAAATCACGTAACAGGTATAAGCATTTGATGGACACGCACCCGGAACTGATCATGCGCGTTCCTTCCAAATACCTTGCATCTTACCTCGGCGTGCGCGAAGAAACATTGAGCCGGTTGAGAGGAAGAAAATATTTATAGCATATAACGCTGCTCCTTCACTGACCATTGATGATCTGTAAAAAAACACATATCCCTTTCCCACAGTAGTGTTTACAACACTCTTCTCAACTGGATCAACAAACTTCGGTTGTATTTGCGCCACAGTGTGATGAATTAAGAACACTCCCGCTACTGGTAGAATGTGTTTCATTTTCTTCTAAAAGGGTAGAATACAGGTTAAGCATGTTTGTCCGCCGGAGATTAGATAACAAAGCGCCAGGCGGTGTCTTCCGTTCCTTCAGTCCACAGGTAAACCTTGATATTGATGCAAAAAACCGAGGTTTATTTTTCCGCGACTTTTCCCCCTCAACAAACAAGGGGTTAGATGATAAATTTTGGGGGAAGAGGTCAGGCACATTCACGATATTTTAGTGAAGATGCCTATAAAATGGCTTCCGAACCCAAAGAACTCATGATCATCCCGAACACCGTTCACGTTGACCTGTACGATAAGATATCTGTCATTCCTTTTGACAAGCTAACAGCTTTTTTTAACCAATCTCTAAAGTAGTTTACGTTTTTACAAAATTGATAAATTAAAAAAGACCTTCGGGGCTTTTTATCTTTCAACACGTTACAGTCGCTTCCCGCCCATTTCGCACTAATCATTTTAAGTAATATAATTTTGAATGTTTACTTTTGCAGCCATGCGTCTGCTCGCTTTTATCTTATCAATCATTGTGCTTGGCATGAGTTCTATGCCGTGTAATGATGACCTGGACACCTCAGGCGTTGTAAAAGACGGATACGCCGCATCACAAGGCGAGACCCAACAACACAGGGAAGCCTGTTCTCCGTTTTGTCATTGCTCATGCTGCGCCAGCTTTTCATTTGTTGGTAATGTTCCTGCTGTTAAGATTCCTCAATCTTACCATCCCGGCATTGCTTCTATATACAACGCGGGCGCGGTCATTGAAATCTCACTTCCTGTCTGGCAACCTCCGCAATTGGTATAATCGACAGTTCCTTAAAACTTTCCTCCTAAAATTTACAGTGGTCTATTAAGACACTGATTGTTCCGTATGGCGCTATTCCATTAATAGCACGTATGAACAATTCGTGCCTGCAAGTATATCCTACAATAAATGACTATGTTAAACAAGATTATTTATTTCAGCATCAAAAATAAACTGGTTATCGGTATCCTCACTGTCGGACTGATCATTTGGGGAATATGGAGCGCCAACAAATTACCGATAGATGCGTTGCCGGATATAACAGACAACCAGGTTCAGATCATTACCCGCACACCAACTTTAGCAACACAGGAAGTAGAACAGTTTGTTACCTACCCTATCGAAAAGGCCATGGCCAACCTGCCAGACATCATGCAGATGCGATCATTTTCGCGCTTTGGCCTGAGTGTTATCACTATTGTATTCAACGACAATGTCAATATCTATTTTGCCCGGCAGTTAATTAGTGAAAAATTAAAACTTGCGGAAAAGGAAATCCCGGAAAGAATGGGCAGGCCGGAATTGGCGCCGGTAACTACAGGTCTTGGTGAAATTTACCAATACGTTATTCACCCAAAAAAAGGTAGTGAGAGCAAATACTCGGCCATGGATTTGCGCACCATGCAGGACTGGATAGTCTCGCGGCAGCTATATGGCATTCCCGGAGTGGCAGAGGTTACAGGTTTCGGAGGCATCACCAAACAATACGAGGTAAGTGTTAACCCAGACAGGCTAAAAGCGATGAATGTTACACTGCCGGAAATATTCAATGCGTTAGAAAACAACAATGAGAATACCGGTGGTGCATATATCGACAAAAAACCGAACGCTTACTTCATCCGCGGCGTTGGTATGGTCCGTTCGATTAGCGACATCGAAAACATAGATATCAAAAATTCGAACAAAGGAATTCCTGTACTGATTAAAGACGTCGCGAAAGTGCAGTTTGGATCTCCACCGAGATATGGAGCTCTTACTTACAACGGTGAAAAAGAAGTAGTAGGTGGTTTGGTACTCATGCTCAAAGGAGCCAACAGTGCCCAGGTCGTTCAAAAAGTGAAAGAGAGAATGAAGACTGTACAACAGTCGTTACCTGCAGATGTAGTGATCGAACCTTTCTTAGACCGGTCGGAATTGGTCGGCCGGGCTATAGGCACCGTTGAAAAAAACCTGATCGAAGGCGCATTGATCGTCATATTTGTTTTGATGGTTTTTTTGGGAAACCTCAGAGCCGGTTTGATTGTCGCTTCCGCTATTCCTTTGTCGCTGCTGTTTGCTATGGGAATGATGAATCTGTTTGGAGTTAGTGCCAACCTCATGAGCCTCGGCGCAATCGATTTTGGATTGATCGTAGATGGCGCTGTGATCATTGTGGAAGCTACCATGCACCACCTCGGATTACGAAAATCAATTCAAAAGCTGTCGCAAACCGAAATGGACCAGGAAGTATTTGAGTCGGCATCAAAAATCCGTAAGAGCGCCGCCTTTGGAGAGATCATCATCCTGATTGTATACATCCCAATTCTTACTTTAATCGGCATTGAAGGAAAAATGTTCAGACCAATGGCACAGACTGTCAGTTTTGCCATCGTTGGCGCCCTGCTACTTTCAGTTACTTACATACCCATGGTCAGCGCTTTATTTCTTTCCAAAAAGGCAAAGAGCGGGATAAATTTTTCAGACAAAATGATGCAGTTTTTTCAGCGCCTGTATGAACCACTGCTGAAAAAAGCGATCGCCTTTAAGTATTGGGTCGTTGGAATCAGCGTAATAGTGTTCATCATTACGGTTATTATTTTTTCACGAATTGGTGGCGAATTCATACCCACACTCGAAGAAGGCGATTACGCCATTGAGTTTGTGCTTCCCCAGGGAACCTCGCTTGGGCAGACCATTGAAACGGTTATGCAAGCTCAAAAAATCGTAAAAACTTTTCCGGAAGTAAAAATGGTAGTTGGAAAAACTGGCGCCGCTGATGTGGCCACTGATCCTATGCCTATGAATCAAACTGATTTGATAGTAGTACTTAAAAATAAAAAGGAATGGCAAACATCAGACGACTTCTATGAACTGGCCGAAAAAATGAAACAAAAACTGGATAATATTCCAGGCGTAATTGCGGAGCCGAGTCAACCGATCCAAATGAGGTTTAATGAACTCATGACCGGCATTCGCCAGGATGTTGCTATAAAAATATTTGGTGAGAACCTGGATACCCTGGCTGCGCTGGCGCCCAAATACGCAAAAGCTATTCAAACCATCAAAGGCGTATCCGAACCTTTAGTTGAGCGCACAGCGGGGTTACCACAAATCACAGTTGAATACGACAGGGCAAGGATCGCGGGCTATGGGCTGAATATTAAGGATGTTAACCAGGTTGTATCAACTGCATTCGCGGGGCAGTCTGCCGGTGTGGTATTTGAAAATGAAAGAAAATTTGAACTCGTTGTACGCTTAGACAGTACATATCGTACATCATTAAACGACGTTTCAAATTTATTTGTGCCTGGCAGTGGCGGAGCGCAAGTCCCTTTGTCGCAGGTTGCCACTGTTTCGTTCAAAGAAGGCCCTGTTCAAATTAGCCGCGAAGACGGGAAACGGCGCGTAGTAGTAGGCTTTAATGTGCGGGGCAGGGATATAGAAAGTGTGGTAGAAGAGATTCAACAAAAGTTGAAGCAACCCCAATATCAATTACCAGCAGGTTATTATATTACTTATGGCGGCACATTCGAAAATCTCCAAAAAGCATCAGCACGACTACAAATAGCTGTTCCCGTCGCCTTACTTCTCATTTTTGTTCTGCTGTATTTCACTTTTCATTCCGTTGGCCAGGCAACACTTATCTATACGGCTATTCCGATGAGTGCTATTGGCGGAGTGTTTGCGCTGCTGGTCCGCGGAATGCCTTTCAGTATTTCTGCGGGTGTAGGCTTTATCGCATTGTTTGGAGTAGCCGTCTTGAATGGGATCGTACTCATCAGCACTTTTAATCAATTGAGGATCGATGGAAGGAACGATGTAGTACAACGTGTAATGGAAGGCACTCGGGTTCGCCTACGACCTGTGCTGATGACAGCAACCGTTGCTTCATTGGGATTTTTGCCAATGGCAATCAGTACAGGCGCGGGGGCAGAAGTACAAAAACCTTTGGCAACGGTGGTGATCGGGGGATTGATTTCCGCTACTATTCTCACCTTAATTGTTCTTCCCTGCCTTTATATCATTTTCTCACGCAAACAAAAAATGAAATTAAAAACAAACGTTTTACTGATAATTGCTTTCCTGTTGTTCCTGTCCCCTTCTTTAAGCGCCCAGGTGCGAATGACGCCACAGGCTGCAGTAGATTCGGCCATGAAAAGCAACCAGCAGTTTAGAATTAATGAATCAGAAATAAATAAAGCATCGCTGGATGTAAAAACTTCGAAAGAACTGCCAAAAACAGGCCTGTTTGTTGAGAATGAAGACATGAGACCCAGTGACAACCAGGGTATCTTAAAAATTGGACTTTCGCAGAGCATTGCCTGGCCGGGTGTTTATAGAGCGAGAAAAGAATACTTCAGCAAACTGTTAAAATACTATGAATTGAACACCGCGGCCCTGAACGCCGTGATACGTAGAGATGTCAGGTCAGCCTATTATGACTTATGGTACTTACAGGATAAATCAAAACTGTTCTATCGCCTCGACAGCATTTATAATTCTTTATTCAGGGCGGCAGAGTTAAGAGTAAAAACAGGAGAAGCCGCCGGGCTGGATAAAATTGTAGCCGAAGCAAAAATGAAAGAAGTGCGGGCAATGCGGGAGCAGAATGCCAAAGACATTTTGGTTCAACAACGACAGTTAGGAATGTTGCTAAATGTTGACACCCTCATACTGCCAACAGATGGCGGGTTGGAGAAGATGGCTTATGATATTGCGGAAAGCGACTCCATTCATCCTTCATTACAATTGTTGCAACAGAATGTGAATATTGCTAAATCAAATGTTTCCGTGCAAAGAAATTTGAACAGGCCGGAATTTTCGGGCAGGTTTTTTTCGCAGAGGTTGTATGGGTTAAGCGATCCATTTTCAGGCTTTTCAGTCGCTGCCACGTTTCCATTATTTGGTGTTGCGGCCAGTAAAAACAAAGTGAAATCGGCCCAGGCCGAACAGAAAGTGAAACAACTGCAGCTAAATTATCAAAGCCAGGCGCTGCAAACACAACAGCAACAAATGCTTACCGAAATACAAAAAAACCAGGCTATGTTGAACTACTATGAAACATCAGGATTGAAACAATCGGAAGAAATTATCAGGGCTGCGACACTGAGCTATAATGCAGGGGAAATAAGCTTTGCCGAATTGAGCCAGTATTTAAGCCAGGCAATCTCAACAAAACAGAATTTTCTGGAAGTGTTGAATAATTACAACCAGTCTGTAATCCGGTATAACTTCTACTCCAATAAATAAAATCAACGATAATGAAAAGGGCTCATTTTTTATCAATATTATTTCTTGCAATGAACATATTCGCGTCGTGTGGAGATAAAGGTGGCAGCACAGAGGTCGTGAAAACAGGAAATCAACAGGAAACGGAAGAAGCGCATCATGATGAATCGGTTGTTTCCCTTACAAAAGAGCAGATTGGCACAATTGGTATTGAAACAGATATTATCAGGCAGAAAGAGTTGGCTCACACCATCAAGGCCAATGGTATTCTTGAAGTGCCTAATCAAAATAAAGCATTTGTTACACCACTCCATGGTGGGGTGGTAAAAACATTAAATGTGCAACCAGGCACGAGAGTAAAAGAAGGTGAGCGGATTGCCACGATTGTAAACCCGGAACTCTTACAAATGCAGCAGCAGCTACAGCAGGTAAACATCCAGGTTACCCTGGCCGAAAAAGAATTCAACAGGCAGAAAGAACTCGTGGAAGGCAATGCGGCCCCGCTGAAAAAGTTGCAGCAGGCAGAAGCCGAGCTGACAAATCTACGAACACAAAGAGACGGGCTCAGAAATCAATTGAGAGGATTTGGGGCTTCCGAAAGTTTTTCATCTACTATTAATGTCACAGCCCCGATCAGCGGAACGATCAGTAAAGTAATTGCTCAGCTTGGCAGCAACGTTGATGTCGCAAGTCCCATTGCTGAAATTGTCAATAATTCACAGTTGCATCTCGACCTGTTTGTGTATGAAAAAGATCTTCCGAAGCTAAAGCCCAACCAGGTCATACATTTTACACTTACCAATAATCCTGGTAAAGAATATGATGCCCGGATATATTCTATTGGTTCTGCTTTTGAAAACGACAGTAAAACAATACCCATCCATTCGAGGGTAATAGGTGATAAAACGGATTTAATTGACGGCATGAGTATTACGGCGATTGTCAGCCTCGACAAGTCTACCCTACCCGCTGTTCCGAATGATGCCATCGTCACTTTCCAGGGGCAGGATTATGTTTTCATAATGACAGAAAAACCAGCTTCAGCCAGCAACGAAGAACATAACGACGAAGTATTCTTTGAGAGAATACCCGTCGCAAAAGGAAATACAGATATTGGTTACACGGCTATAACGGGATTAAAAGACATTCCCAATGATGCAAAAGTTGTGGTTAAGGGCGCTTTTTTTATTTTGGCGAAGATGACCAATTCAGGAGAAGAAGGTCACTAATGTTTTCGATTGCAACAACCGTAAAGTTTCGTCTAAAAATCGTTGTATGGAAAAACTTAAAATTAATCTTGACATTATCCTGCCAGGCATTCCAGATGAAAGAGATACCTGTGTGCAGCGTATTATAAGTACCCTGCAATTAAAGAGAGGTATTGAAAAAGTGCATATCATACCTGAATCCGGAAATATAAAAGCGAAACTTTGTTTTCATTACAACCCCGACGAAATTTCAATAGAGCAAATACAGCATCTTGCTGAAAAGGCGGGAGCTGAGCTCACTGAGCGGTATGGACATCTCTTGCTGGAAGTAACAGGCATCCGTCATGTAAGGCACGCCCGCATTATTGAACAAAGTTTGAAAAAAACAAAAGGAATATTGGCAGTGTCTGTTTCGGCAACGGGATGGATAAAAATTGAATACGACCATCAGGAAATAACACCTGAAAAAATAAAAGAAATACTGGCGGACGAAAACATTCATATTTTCCATTCAGAACAAAGAACAGATGAACCCAGGGCAAGAGAAAAAGAACATGACCACCAACATGAAGATCACGGACATTCTCATGGCGGAATTTTCGGAGAAAAAACCGAATTAATATTCGCCATTATATGCGGAGCGTGTTTAGATATTGGCTTTGGATTGTCGTTCATTAAAGATTTATCTGCTTATATACCTGTCGGTTTTTACATTGCCGCCTATTTCTTTGGCGGCTTTTATACAACCAAAGAAGCTATTGAAGGCATTAGCGAAGGCAATTTCGAGATAGATTTTTTAATGCTGGTGGCGGCTATTGGTGCAGCAATACTGGGCGAATGGGCTGAAGGATCACTGCTGCTATTTTTATTCAGCCTCGGACATTCGCTGGAGCACTATGCAATGGAAAGGGCGAAAAAATCCATATCGGCTCTTACAGAACTGGCTCCCAAAACTGCTTTGTTAAAAACAGGAAATAATATTAAAGAAACAAGTATTGAGAAACTTAAACCCAATGACATCATTGTTGTAAAACCTAACTCAAAAATCCCGGCAGACGGTATAGTAGTAACTGGTACAAGTAGTGTAAACCAGGCGCCAATAACCGGCGAAAGTATTCCGGTTGATAAGGTTGCTGCTCCGAATGTTGAGGCAAAAACTGAAAATGCAGGTAAGGTTGATGCGAGACACAAAGTATTCGCCGGTTCAATAAATGGTGGTGGAAACCTGGAAATAAAAGTAACAAAGCTGTCGTCGGATAGTACAATAGCCCGGTTGGTGAAACTGGTCAATGAAGCGCAAACGCAAAAATCGCCAACTCAAAATTTTACGGACAAAGTTGAAAAGTATTATGTGCCATCTGTGCTAATACTGGTAGTGATCTTATTATTTGCTTTTGTCATAATAGATGAACCATTTAGTGCAAGCTTTTACCGGGCCATGGCTGTATTGGTGGCTGCAAGTCCCTGTGCATTGGCAATCGCTACCCCCAGTGCCGTATTAAGCGGAGTGGCCCGGGCTGCCCGTGGAGGTGTGTTGATAAAGGGTGGTAAACCTTTGGAAGAGTTAGGCTCCCTTAACGCCATTGCATTTGATAAAACCGGAACACTCACTGAAGGCAAACCAAAACTTACCGGTGTTTATCCACTAAACGGCGCGAATGAAGAGCAGTTATTACAATTGTTGATTGCAGTAGAAAAGTTGAGTGATCATCCTTTAGCAGCTGCCATTGTAAAAGGAGGTATGGAAAAAATAAGAAAAGACATACCTGCCGCAACGAATGTTAAAGCGATTACCGGAAGGGGTGTCAAGGCAGATTATGAGGGCGAAGTCGTATATATCGGCAATAAAGAATTGTTTGCCGAAAATAACCATCAGTTATCCGGTGAAATAAAAAGAAAAGTAGAGGAATTGGAAACGCGGGGCAACACTACCATGTTGGTGAAGCGCGGAAATACATTTGTTGGCATTGTAAACACTAATGGATGTCGCCAGGCAAGAGTCTAAACAAACGTTGGCTGAACTTTCCAGGATAGGCATCCGTAAAATGATAATGCTCACAGGCGACAATCAAAAAGTAGCCGAGGCCATCGGAAGAGATATTGGTATAACCGATGTATTGGGAAATTTAATGCCGGAACAAAAAGTGGAAGCGATTGAAAAGCTACGAAACAGCGAAAAGAGGGTGGCAATGGTGGGAGATGGAGTTAATGATGCTCCCGCGATGGCTAAAAGTACAGTGAGTATAGCGATGGGTGCAGCAGGGAGTGACGTAGCCCTGGAAACGGCTGATATTGCTTTGATGGCCGACAAACTAAGCAACCTGCCTTTCGCGATAGGGCTCAGTAAAAAAGCCCGTCGAATTATCCGGCAAAATGTGATTATAAGCCTGGGTATGGTGGCGCTGCTTATTCCATTGACGATTTTAGGTATCGCGTCCATTGGTCCCGCGGTGATAGGACATGAAGGATCGACACTTGTGGTTGTATTTAATGCGTTACGATTGTTGGCTTACCGGTCGAGTGGATCAGGCACACTATAGATTTATAGGATTAACGATCTATCGGCTACCAGTGAATAGCGAAGAGCAAAAAAAGATCCACAGTTTTGCGGACCGGACGGTCCGCCTGAAATTTTACACTCTATTGAAAATGAGATATTTTATTTTTGGATCACAACTTTCCTCGACGAATCCTGATTTTCAAAAAACTTACATGCCTTTACAAAGCCTGAGATGACTTGCCAGGGATAACCCTTTCAGTCGAATTCTCTAATGATTTTGCTCAAATATCGCTGAAGCCTTATCATTTTTGCACCATTTCAGTATAGTATAACTTAAGACTTCCGTTCTGAAGGAAATTCTCAAAGGATATGCATGATGCGCATGGTCAAAATTTATTTATTGCCCGCATTGTCGCGTTCGCTGCATAAGTATTCGATTTCGGCCGGTTCCGCGAAGCCAAAGAATCCAAAAACATTTTTAGTAAAGCCTAATGGAAGATTTTTGCTGTTATACTGTGTTACACCCTGGGGATTGTTCATACTGTAGTTACGATGAATAAACATCCATAAGGGGTTTGTTTGCAAATAACTGGCCTTGGTGTCATATGTTTGAGTTGCCATAATAATGCTGTATTTAATTTATTTGCGCTTACAGGTCTCCCCAAACTCTTTTTAAGACATTATGAAAATACCCGATCAACAAAGCGACAATTGAAATCTTAGTTAGCACGTCGCCTGATATTCGTCATGCTCAATTATATATTCCAGCAGTTTGTTACAGCATAGAACCATAGAAAAAGGATCATGCAGGTTCCTGATGCAGATCATAGCAATCGACAAGAGCAGAATAATATTTTAGGGAACTAAAAGCTTTGCATATGAAAAAGTTATTACCAATTATTTTACTATTCTCATTTACTAAGTTAAACGCACAAAATGTTGGCATTGGTACCAATAAACCGTTAAGCAAACTTCATGTTGCCGGGGATCTGCGTGTTGATAGTCTTGGCAAGCAAGATAGTGGCGTGGTGATTCATAATAAAAGCGGAGTGCTGAAGTCTCTACAATTTACTGGCAAAAAGAGTGATGTGTTAAGAGGAGATGGAACCTTTCAATCGCTGAACGCCGTGGCTGCAGATGCGTTGTATTGGTCGACAACAGGCAATTCAGGAACAGAGCCGGATAGCAACTTCATTGGTACTACTGATAAAAACCCGTTAAAATTCAGAGTTAATAATTCAAGCGCAGGGGAAATTAACCCATTAAATAACAATACTACACTTGGGTTGTTTGCAGGATTTCAACTTGGTTCCAGCCAGGGAAATACCGCTTTCGGGGCCAACGCTTTGGAAATACATTACAAAGGAAACAATAACACGGCAATCGGGTGGGGATCATTGCCCAATGATACAGTGGGAAGCGCTAATACGGCAGTTGGAGCCGGAAGCCTTGGAAGTAATGAAAGTGGTAATCGCAATTGTGCTTTTGGAGTTAGTGCTCTCGTGGGTAATACCACAGGTTACGAAAATTGTGCTATAGGTTATTTGTCTATAACTGGTAGCGGACGTTTAGGTAGCGCTCCGCCGGGTGGCTATCAGAATACTGCAGTTGGCACCCGGTCAATGCAGCAAAATGATTTTGGCAATAAAAACACGGCGGTAGGGGCGGATGCACTGGCGTCCAATTGGGCTGGTGGACAAAACACCGCAATAGGCACACAGTCTTTACATTATAACCGTGAGAGTAATCAGACGGCTGTAGGTTATCAGTCATTATATTCGAATATAAACGGGCAAAACAACACGTCCGTAGGATACCAGGCATTGTACGGAAATACTTCGGGATCCAGTAACGTAGGTGTCGGCTTCATGTCGCTGCTTGTGAACTCAACTGGTGTTTCGAATACAGCAACAGGAACACGGGCTCTCGTATCGAACACAACGGGAGTAAACAATACAGGTTATGGTTATGGTGCTTTGCTCAGCAACGTTACCGGTTTTCAAAACACAGCTTTGGGTATGCTTGCGGACGTAACAGCCGGCAACCTGCAAAACGCAACAGCTATAGGTTATAGAGCGAAAGTGAATGCGAGCAACAAGGTGCGCATTGGCAATGCGGCTGTAACCAGGATAGAAGGACAGGTTCCATTTAGCACCCCGTCGGATGGCAGGTACAAGTTTAACGTGAAAGAAGATGTGATTGGATTGAAATTCATCATGCAGCTGCGGCCTGTGACATATCAGTTTGATGTGAGCAGTTTCGATCAAACAAATACGGGCAACATCATTCAGGCTTCTTATAATAAAGCTGCCGCCATTCGTCGTACGGGTTTTATAGCACAGGAAGTGGAAAAGGCAGCGCAACAATCGCATTATGATTTTAGCGGAATAAACAAACCCCAGTCAGAGCAAGATCACTACAGCCTGAGCTATGAAGCATTCGTGGTGCCGCTGGTTAAAGGAATGCAGGAGCAGCAGCTCATCATCGAGAAAATGCAGAACCTCAATCAGCAGCTCATGCAAAAAATTAACGACTTGCAGGCAGAGATTGATATTATAAAATCAACAATGCAGCAACGCTGAGG
This sequence comes from Chitinophagaceae bacterium, assembly GCA_016786745.1. Classification (GTDB taxonomy): domain Bacteria; phylum Bacteroidota; class Bacteroidia; order Chitinophagales; family Chitinophagaceae; genus Flavitalea. The sequence goes on from JAEUVS010000052.1 coordinate 14,933, forward strand.
AGTGCTTCTTTAGAATGCCAGCAGGCAAAACACTCAATGATAGAAAGGAAGCCATTTTATAGGTAAGAGCAATTTAACGACATTTCAAATTGCATTTCCTTCGTATCGGATAGTATTTAATGTTTGAAAAAGCCAGACTGCGCGCCGGTCCTTTTGCACCAATGCGTACCTGGCTGGCACACCCATCGATCTTATTATGGCGATCAGCGGGCATAAAACGGAAAAAGCTTTTAAGAAGTACATCAAGGCAGATACAATTAAAAAAGCATCTCTGATCAAAAAACTTTGGGATGAGCAGGCACTATTGTAAGTTTCTTTTTAAACGTATACGTTTAATTTCGATCCAAATTTTACATCTATAAGTATAAAATCAGCCTCGAACCGTTCTTATAAGGATACTCGTTATATAGTTTTCAATAATGTGAAAAGTTCACCCGGCAAATAACCTTTTAAAAAGGGGTCTATTTATAGATAGACCCCACGATAGACCTAAAAATATAAAACCCGCTACCAGAGCGGGTTTAAAGTGATAATTTGCGGACCGGACGGCCGTCCTGAAAATTTTTATAACTACTTAAAAGTGAGGATCATTTATTTTTTGATTCGTGTTTTCCTCGACGAATCCGCTACTTTTTCAAAAAACTACCATGTCTTTATATCTCCTGACATGACCATACAAAAGTACGATTTTTAATAGGTAAACCTGATACTTTTTTACGCACGCAGTTGTCAAATGAGTGCTTGTAAACTTATGTAAACTTTCCTGGACACCAACATGATCCAAACCTTGAAGAGGTTAATTTTGCAAATTTTGTTTAACAATGGACATTCGATTCGATGAATTGGAATAAACTGCCTTTTACTAGCACTCAGTTAGGAA
>JAEUVS010000111.1 GCA_016786745.1 Chitinophagaceae bacterium
CATTCTTCCGGCAAGAGCCTACCGGCCCCGGGATAAAGCCCTTGTTGAAAACGCAGTAAGGATCATCTACAGCAGGATTTATGTAAAAGTAAAAAGGGGTGAATATTTTACGTTGGCAGATCTGAATGCAGCCATACTTGCTGCGCTGCAAGAGCATAACAATGCGCCTTTGAGAGGAAGAAATTACAGCCGGCGGCAGCAGTTCGAGGAAATAGAGAGAAATGCACTGATGCCTTTACCTGCACTACGCTATGAACTCAAAAAGCACCAGTATGCAACGGTGGCCAAGAATGGACATGTGGGACTGAGCAGCGACAAACACTATTACAGCGTTCCCTACCGGTTTATTGGTAAAAAAGTAAAGCTGCTGTACTCCCGGCTCGTCGTGGAAATTTATTATAACTACGAACGTATTGCGCTGCACGAGCGCATAAAAAGCCCCTACCAGTACACAACTGAAAAAGATCATATGGCCTCTGCCCACCGTTTTGTAAGTGAATGGACGCCGGAGCGTTTTACCAGTTGGGCGGCAAGCATCCATGAAGACGTGAAGCTGTATGTATTAAAAGTACTGGACCGCAAACAACATCCCGAACAGGCTTACAAATCCTGCCTGGGCATATTAGGCTTTGCAAAAAAAGTAGGGAATGAACGGCTGATCAAAGCTTGTCAGCGGGCACTCGGTTATGGAGCTTATAATTATAAAACCATACAGAAGATACTGGAAAGAGAGCTTGATCTGCGCGAGGCGCCGGATGAAACTGACCAGCTTCAAATGCCCTTTCATGACAATATCCGTGGAGAAAATTATTATCAATAAATCAAAATCAATAAAACTGAAAACAATGAATGAAGCAACACTGGACAAAATGCGAAAGATGAAGCTGCTGGGCATGTACCGGGCTTTTAAAACCAACCTGGAAACCCATACCGAAGAAACATTTACCCCCGATGAAATCATTGCCCACCTGGTAGATGCCGAATGGGACGAACGACAGCACCGCAGCGTGGAGCAGAAAATAAAGAACGCCCGCTTCCGGTATAAGGCAGCCCTGGAGGATATGCATTATAATACAGGCCGCAACATCGATAAAAATCAGATCATGCGCTTTGCTGATTGCAGTTTTATCGATAAAGCTGAATGTATCCTCATTACCGGCAGCACAGGTATAGGCAAAAGCTACATTGCCTCCGCACTTGGACATCATGCCTGCAGTATGGGGTATAAAGCGGTGTACTATAATGTTCCCAGGCTATTTACAAAACTTAAAATGAGCAAAGCTGATGGCTCATACCTCAAAGAAATAGGGAAAATAGAACGTCAGCACCTGCTGATACTGGATGACTTTGGCATACAGCCCTTTGATGCACCCAGCAGGGTAGCATTAATGGAACTGATAGAAGACAGACATGGAAAAGGCGCTTTAATCATTACATCCCAGGTACCGGTAAACAAATGGTATGATGTTATCGGGGAGCAAACGATAGCCGATGCCATTCTGGATAGAATCATCCACAACGCCCACCGGCTTGAATTAAAAGGTGAATCGATGAGAAAAAAGCGAGCCAGCGAAAATGAACTTATTAATTAAATTTGTTACCGAACGCTAAAAAATAAATTGATTTTTTTCACTACTAACATACCTGAACAACCGAATCTTCGCCAGCACAACAGGTGGTCAATTTGCCTCGGCCTGAGGTGGTCAATTTAATCGGCGCTTCCAGTCAGAAAGCACCAACTTGTTTGTATTGTCCCATTCATCATCTAATACTTTAAAACCTGTAGACATTTCATCTTCAAGGCCATCAATGGTGACACGGCAGTAAATTGGGATATAGCCATTTTTATCCGCCTTTTTTCTTTTGCGGTAGAATAAAATGGACAGGTTCTGATGCACTTGCATACACGTCGCATTTAAGATTTTTAAAAAATCTCTTTCCATTGCTTCAAAGCAAGTGGTAAGGGTATCGCAGGGGCCTACAATATAGGCCCCCGGATAGGCCCCCGAATCAGTCCTCCTTTTGTTTGAAATGATTTGAAATGATTTGATACAGAAAAGTGCTGGAATGCAAGCCAGTCGCGGGTTCTAACGAAAATGGCGTTCGGTTTGAACGCCATTGAAATGCTACCAGTAGTCCCGACAGGAATCGAACCTGTATCTGGAGTTTAGGAAACTCTTATTCTATCCATTGAACTACGGGACCGGCCTTCAAAAAAGCGGGTCGCAAAAATAAGGATTTTAGGGCGATGGGTAAAGAAAAAAGCCACCCAATCCGGATGGCTCTCACATCATTTTTTCAGAGCGTTTGCACCAGCAGCCTGGATTATCTTACTCCGGTCGTAGTAGGTAAAGTACCGGTCAATCTTTTTCTCCGCATTGAAGTGCATAACAAAGTTCATCCGCAACGATACCGTGGCCTTCCCGTACTCCTGCCGGCTCGAGAAATACGATATGTTATATGTGCCCGGCAGCGCGCCACCTTTTAGCTGCTCCGTTACATTAAACGGAACATGGTTAAATTCCGAGACGGTCATGGTTTTGATTCCCGATGTTTTCTGCCAGTTTCTCCACCAGTCCAATACGGCTTGTTTTCCCTTTAAAGTGGTCCGGGTATCTACATCGCCGTCAGGAAACATGTACACTACATCATCCGCAAGCATTTCTGCCCAGGCATCAAAATTGAAACTGGTCAGATAGTTAATAGCCTTTTCACTTATCTCCGAATATTCGTCGGATGCGATGGTGAATTTTGAGTTCGTACCGGCCGCCGGTTGGGCGTTCACAACGCTCCAACCAATACTCATGACGATGACGGCAATCGCCAGGAACTGAAACTTTTTCATTTGTTTGTTTTTAGATGAATGAATAGTTCAGATAGGTGAGACGGGAATAAATTGGTACGATGGGGGGATTGACTCTTGTCAGAGAGGAAGGTCGGGTAAAAGATGCAAGACACAAAAAAATCCCGGCATAAAACCGGGATCAATATTATTAAAGAAGTCTGGCCTATTTCGATAACTCCGAAAGAACCTTTATCTCGTCATCCATTACCTGCACAGTCTTCATCGAGGTCTTATCCTCCACAACAATTATATACACGATGTCAGCATAGTCGGCAACCTTCACCTCACTCACCTCCCGTACCTGCGGATTATCAAACTTGTCGTCAAGCATTTTCTTAATATCCTCTGTCAGCAGCTTTTTACCATAGCGGATAACACTGTACAGCTTTCCTTTCTTTGTATAATCAACAGCCGTATAAATGTCGTTTTTACTGAAGTATGCCCGGTAACCGTCTTTTGTTCCCATCCACTCAACATCCTTTACATCTTTAAAATCTTTCCTGAACCGCTCAACAGCTGCATTCGAAAAAACTGAAGTTGAGTTTTCCGGAGAAGGGTTGTCTAATTTCGACAAGGGACTATGATACACCGACGACCTGGTAACCAGGGATGTCCGTGAATCCTGTGCGTTCGCCTGGTTGAAGGCAATAAGCATGAGCATGCCGATGGCATAGAATGACTGTTTCATTTGTCAATGATTTATCGGTTAAGGAAAGAGTAAAAAAAAGTGGGTACGGTTTAGAGAGTATGAGACCCAAATCTAACCCACGACCATAGCCAGATCCAAAATTCCGGCATGACAATACCCTGACCGGTACCGGACAAAAACCTGACATGAGTAAATTTTAGAGGGAAGACAGTGATTCTTCGAGGTTCTTCTCGTTGGAGTACTGTAGTCGCTGGCGCAAGCGCTGACGTGTTTTGTGTACACTATCTACAGAAATACCCAGCATCGAAGCCATCTGCCGGGAGGTTAGATTAAGGCGGGTAAGCGCGGCCATCCTTTGCTCAGCAAGCGTAATATCGCGCGCCTTCTCCTTCAGGCGGATAAAAAATCCCGGGTGGATTTTTTCAAAAACCACTTTAAAGTTCTCCCACTGTTCTTCGGTAAGAATAGTCTGCCGGCTAATGTCGGCAGCTAACTGGTGCTGCTCCGTATTCAACTCCTTATTAGAAAGCTGTGCGGTAAGTTTTTCTATCAGCCCTGTTTTTTCGATAATATTCTCAGTAATCAGCTGCATCTGTTCTTTCGCCGCTGACAGTTCGGCTTCGGCCGCGTTCTTTTGCTGCATCACAATTTCCTGGCGGTGCTTCTGCTTTAGTCGAAGCCTGTTCAGGTACAGGATCAGGATAGCCGACGCCAGCATTATCGTCAATAAGATAAAATTGCGTTTCAGCGAGGCCGCCTGTTTTTCGTTCTCAAGCATCTGCACGCTCCGCAGGTTGTTGTCGTTATCAATCCTCAGCTTCGCAATTTTAGCGCTGATCAGCAGCGACACCTTTTGAAGAGAATCGTGAAGATTGGAGTAAAGATCGTTGTAAACATAAAAGCTGTCGGTATTGCCAAGGGCCCGGTAAACATCCGAAGCAGTAAAGTAAATGCGCTCCAGGAAAAATAAAGGTTGCAAATAAAAGCCGCTGCCCGATTTCTTTATTAATTGCAGCGCTTCCCTGATTTTCACCAGGGCGCTATCATTTCTCCCCTGCGCAAGGTCTATTGCCGCAAGCACCTGCAACGATTTCGCCGCATGGTCGAATTCTCTCGTTCTATTGATGGTGTAGTTATACTCCAGTAATGGTTTCGCTTTCGAATACTGTTTTCTTCTGAAATAAATCTCGCCAATGTAACCGGCATTTATTCCTTTCCATACTTCAATGGTCGGACCTTTTGCAACCTGCATCGACTTTTCGTAATACAGCATGGCAGAATCTTCCTGGTCCAGCCTGTCGAAGTCCTGGCCAATGGTGTTATAAAACCTCGAGAGAAAATTAACCTCGCTGGTATCCTCAAAGTGTTCAATAGCCTTACGCGTATAAAAAATACTTTTTTCATACTCCTGGCAGTGGAAAAGTACCTCACCTACAACTATCCAGTTAGCGGATTGCTGCCTCACAGGAGGATCGAATTTTTCGTACAACTCCTGCCCCTTCAGCAAATAAGTGGCGGCAAGTTCCAGTTCCTGCAGGTGGAGCGAATTTGTCCCGCACTTAATGGCGATGAAAGCTATGAAGGCATCGTCGCCCGTTTCGTAGGCATAGTTCATTGCAGTCTCGCACAGTTGAATCATTTCCGATTTGCCCTGGTACTGGCGATACTGAAGCTTCCATGTCATTTTTATGCACGACAACCTGGCCCTAAAGTAAGCGTTGGCGAATTTGCCACGGCTTTCCACCTGATTCAGGAAATCGAAAATTGCGGAACTGTCACATAATTTTAGGGAATCGAAAATGCGGTAATAACTCTTTCCTTCAGGATCGTTGCTACTGGATAAGATTTTTATTCCCTCTTCTACCGGAGGCAGTTTTTCCCGTGCGTACGTAGCTGTGCCGGAATGCACCAGCAGGCACAATAACAAAAGATATGCTTTAGGGGTTGACATACCTTAACCAATAAAAAGTTTCAACTTAATCCATAACCGGCAAGACTATTCCGCTTGCATTTGCCGCGTCATGGTGAATTTTTATAGTAGCCTTCTGAAAATCGGAATCTTTTGCTTTGTAAATGTCCATAAACTTCTGCGGATTTCTGTCAACGAGCGGAAACCAGCTGCTTTGTACCTGCACCATTATTTTATGTCCTTTTTTAAACACATGCGCTACATCGGGCAATTCAAATTTTACCGGTGTTATGCGTCCGGGAATAAATGGCTCAGGTTTCTCAAAACTGTTTCTGAATTTCCCCCTGAACACTTCACCTCTCACAAGCATTTGATACCCGCTCATTACATAACGATCATCAGCGCCGTAACTAAAAGTATCGGGGAAAACATCTATCAATTTCACCACAAAATCCGCATCCGAACCGGTTAACGACACGCGCAAATCTGCATTCAGCGCACCTGCCACCGTAATATCTTCCGTTAACTCATCTGTTTCAAATACTAAAACATCAGGGCGCATAGCGGCGAAGCGCTGGTCATCGGTCATGTATGTAGCCGTTCTTTCGCTGCGGATATCCTCGATATACGGAACTGGTTTGGCAAGATCACTTACATATGAAGTACTGCCGGCAGATGCTTTTGAAAAACTAAGTTTTCCTTTCGGATGGAAATACAATGTTTTTTTACGCACGTTCTTTGGTGGCCACGCATCCATTTTCTTCCACACATTTTCGCCGGAGAAGAAAATAGTCGCCTCGCTGAGGCCATCTACATTTCCCTTGCCTTTCAGGTGATAATTAAAGAACGGAATTTCTATACTGTCCTGGTACCACTGCGATGTATTGCTTCCGAAGTGCACATTGCCAAGTGCATTCGCGTTGCGCGCCCCCCATTGCCCGTGCGACCATGGTCCCATCACAATTCTGTTGTCTGTACCGGGACTTTGTTTTTCAATTGCCCGGTAGGTTTGCCACGCGCCGAAACAATCTTCCGCATCAAATAATCCACCAACAGTGAGCACCGCGGGTTTCACATTAAACATTCCTACCCTGGCGTTTCTCTTTTTCCAGAATTCATCGAGTGTTGGATGGTTCATCAGTTCTTTCCAGAATCCAATTGTATCGCCGGCAAGTTTTGTAAAGTTTGTCAAAGCTCCTGTTTCAAGGAAAAATTTATACATGTCTTTCGGAACAGGCTGGTAACCCTGGTTGTACCCATTTGAATTCGGAACAGGGCGGGGACTGCCAAATCCCCTGATTACATAAAAATAAAAAGCGTCCATAAGCATAAACGCCCCGTTATGATGGAAATCGTCGCCGATGAACCAGTCAGTAACGGGAGCCTGCGGACTTGCAGCTACAAGCGCAGGATGATTACTTAACGCAGCTTGTCCCGCATAAAATCCGGGATATGAAACGCCTGTTACGCCAACTTTTCCATTGTTATTTTCAATATTCTTGATCAGCCAGTCTATCGTATCATAGGTGTCACTGGCTTCATCAATTTCATTGCCTTTCTTGTTTTTGTTGAAGGGACGAACATCCATGTATTCGCCTTCACTCATATACTTTCCTCTAACATCCTGTACCACGCCGATATAACCTTCTTTCAGGTATTTGGCATGATGACCGTACCAGAATTCCCTGTATTTATTTTCGCCATACGGCCCGGAACCATAAGGCGTGCGCATCAATAACATCGGATGCTTTTCACTGTTGTCCTTCGGGATATAAATAGCGGTAAATAACTTTACGCCGTCACGCATTGGTATCATGCGTTCGATCTTTGTGTAATTGTTTACCACCCAGGCAGAATCAACCTGTGAAGAGGCAAAAAATGGCAGGAAAATAAGCGAAAAAGCAGCTAGCCGTCTCATGTGTTTAGTTCTATCGTTTTGAGATGAATAATTGGTTATAACCTATCTTTGCACTCCGTTAGCAAGTACAGCATGAAATTCTACAATTTAATAATAAAATACCGCCTGCAGCTCGGAATATTCCTTCTGCTGGTAGGTGCGGCTACGAATGTGTGGGTTGGCTTCTGGCCGGCATTTCCCGCTTACCTTATTGGTTTAATACTTATCGCCGGTCATTTTTTTATCGGGCCGCTGCGGCTGATACAGGAACATATGGAGAATGGCGACATCGAGGGCGCGGAGCGCGTGGTGAATTCCGTGAAATATCCCAACCTGCTATACAAGCCGATAAGGTCGGCTTACTATACCGTTAAGGGTCAGATGGCCATGATGAAACAGGATTTTGAGGGTGCCGAAAAACACATGAAGAAGGGTATCGACCTCGGTTCGCCGATAAAAGAGGTGGAAGGCGCGAATCTGCTGCAGATCGGGATGATTAATATGCAGAAAGGGGATTTTAAACAAGGGGAAAGCTACATTCGCCAGGCTATCCGCAAAGGGTTACCGGATAAGGAAAACGAAGCCGCTGCCTATCTGCAGATGTGCAACATCATGATGAATAAACGCGAGTTTCGTGCCGCAAAAGAATTCTTCAAGAAAACAAAAGCGCTGAAACCTACAAACCCGCAGATACTTCAGCAGGTGAAGGAAATAGAGAAGTATATTTCGAGAATTCCGGGATAAATTAAATTGATTCAAACAGGTTTGCTTCATCGTATTCGCCGACAAGGTATTTTTTGACCTTCGGTACGAGGAACCATACACCTATTACGAAAATAACGAGGAGCACTAAGTTTACAACGAAATCTCCGAAACTTGCGGGTTGCTTTCTTTCAAGTTCCGAAATGGTTTTGGAAACAAATACAAGCGAGTGCAACATCGCATATAAGAAATACAAGATCATCATTATTGGAATAATAAACCACGATTCAAAAGAATCGAACATTCCCTCTTCCGGAGTCCAAACAAAGAATAAGATATTCATAAGAACACCTAGGATTATAATAAAATAGACATTAAATCTGAACAATTCAAAGTTCTTTGCCGGAAGGCCCATCAGGCGGAGTTTTTCTTCGCCATAATATCCGATCGCATACATCCAAACGACGAATAGGATTCCCGAGATCGCATCTATAATTTCGCCTATGCCGTATGGCAATGTTATATAACCCAGCAAGCATATCACGAAAAGTTGCCAGGCCTTTAGAGACAGGAGTTTTTTCATGGTTTCAGATAAGGGGGTTGTTTTTTAAAGACCCCCTCGAGGGGTTTACCCGCCAGTGGCCGGGCCAGGGAGCTTACATTTCGGCTTTTACCTGTTTCATAACGTCATTCATAACGGAGAGAACTTTACCCGTGAGCCGTTTTAACACGGCGGGGTCGTCGTTGGCCTTCGCGGATGTTTCAATAGTCCTGATGTCCTGTTTCAGCGAGTTGATATTCATTGAATCAATGGTACTCTTCAACTTATGCGCATGTTTACTGAGCATTGCCCAATCAGCTGCATCGCACGATGCTTTCAGGTCATTGATAGTCGCGGGAACCGTATCAAGAAACAGTTGCAGCATTCGCTGAATAAACGATTTGTCGCCGCCTGATATCGCCTCCACCATCGAGAGGTCATATAATTTTTCATTAGGTGCAGGCTGCACACCCACAGCACCAGCATTCGAATTGATCATAGCATTTCCTTTCATTATGTTCTTTGAAACTGTCTTAAATAACATTGGTTCTTCAAATGGTTTCGCCATACAATCGTTCATACCCAATTCGAGGTAGGTATCACATTCGGCCTTCATGGCGTTTGCAGTGAGCGCTACAATAGGAACAGTAGCTTTTTTAGTATCACTGATTTTTCTGATCTGCCTGGTGGCTTCCATTCCATCCATTACAGGCATCTGTATATCCATTAATACAAGGTCGTAGTCGCTGTTTTTTACTTTCTCCACTGCGAGGCTGCCGTTCTCTGCAATTTCTACCACGCAACCCCACGACTCCATTATATGCCTGGCCAGATGCTGGTTCAGCTCAACATCTTCCACTACAAGAATCCTCTTGTTCTCCAAACCAACATATTTGCGCATTACACTCAATCAGTTTATTTGTTTACTACCTCACCCGCCTGGATCATCCGGTAAATTGTGCTTTTCCCGATGTCAAGCTTCTTCGCCACGAGCAACACATCCCTGTCATATTTATCCAGGTAATGCTGGATAATATCTATTTCGTATTGCTTCAGCGATTTCTCGTGGTTCATCATGCCATTTAACGAGCTTGTGGCATTCAGCGAAAGATGCTGCGGATCGATCGTTTCGGAGTCGGACATTACAACCGACAACTCGATTACGCTGCGCAGCTCACGCACGTTACCCGGGAACGGGTAGGTAAGTAGTTTCTTCTGTGCTTCTTCTGATAGAACTTTTTTTGATACACCGTTTTCTTTACAGAAAAGGTCCATGAAATGTTTAGCAAGTATAATTATATCATTTCCTCTTTCTCTTAATGGTGGAATATGAATAGGCAGACCGATAAGCCTGTAGTAAAGGTCTTCCCTGAATGTTTTGTTCTGTACTTCCTGCAGCAGGTTCTTATGCGTGGCCACTATAATTCTGCAGTTAATCTTTACCACATCGTTTCCGCCAACGCGTACGAGCTCTTTTTCCTGCAATACCCTTAGCAGTTTTGCCTGCAGGTTAATATCGAGCTCTCCTATTTCATCTAAAAATAAAGTTCCGTTGTTCGCTTCTTCGAATTTTCCGATTCTTCGTGTAACCGCGCCTGTGAACGCACCTTTTTCATGACCGAATAATTCACTTTCGATCAACTCTTTCGGTATCGCGGCAACGTTTACGGCAACAAAAGGTTTTTTACTTCTGTCGGAGTTATAGTGAATAGCCTTCGCTACCACTTCTTTACCGGATCCGGTTTCACCGGTTATCGAAACAGTGATATTTGTTTTCGAAGCTTTTTCGATTACGCCGCAGATTTTGATGATCTGATCACTCTTGCCGATGATAAATTTTGAAAAGTCTACGTGTTTCTTCACCACCTGTTCTTTCAACTCTTCAACTTCGTGACGAAGACCGTTGATCTCTTTCAAATGAAGAAGCGTATTCCAGATACGATCTTTGGTGTCATCGTCCTTTACGATGTAGTCGAATGCGCCGTTCTTGAGAAGGTTGATCGCTGTGGCAACGTCTTCCTGTCCCGATATCACAACTACCTGGATGCCGGGATGGCTCTCTTTGATCCTTTTCAACACCTCGTCGCCTGCCATGTCGGGCAGTGAATAGTCGAGGGTAACTACATCGGGGTTCTCGTGGAGATTGTTGAAAAACGCCGCGGAACTTTCAAACCTTTTTACCTCATAGTCGGGGTTCAGCGACAAATAATGGTGCAGCATGCTGCCATACCAGGTGTCATCTTCAAGTATGAAGATCTTCAGAGTGTTTGGGTTTTTCATGGGCCTGTTGATACCCCTATAACGCAGAAACTGATAAATTATTCCCAAAATGGTATGAAATCCCGGAAAAGAGGGGAAAATATGTGAATTCCAACATACTACGAGCCCTGCCGGCTGACTACCTTTGAAATATGTATTTGAGAGATAAACTGAACAGTCGCTTTCAGGAAGAATATGCCCAACTGAATGAAAAGCAACGTAAAGCGGTGGACCAGATCGAGGGGCCGGTGATGGTTATTGCCGGACCAGGCACTGGAAAGACCCAGATACTGGCCGCCAGGATTGGGAAGATTCTCCTCGATACAGATGCCTCGCCTTCAAATATTCTTTGTCTCACCTATACGGATGCCGGCGCGCTGGCCATGAGGCGCAGGTTGTTGCATTTTATCGGTTCTGACGCCTATAAAGTAAACATCTATACCTTCCACGCTTTTTGTAATGACGTAATCCAGGATAATCTCTCTCTTTTCGAAAAAAACGAGCTCGATCCGATCTCGGAACTCGAAAAGATAGAATTGATGAGAAAAATTATTGATGCATTTCCTAAAAATCATCCCCTGAAAAAATATCGTGGTGATGCCTATGCAGATGTGAGAAATCTCGCGAATCTTTTCTCTGCGATAAAACAGGAAGGATGGCAACCGGCCGATCTTATCGAAAGCATTAACGCATATGTGGCCGATCTTCCGAATCGCCCGGAATTTGTCGCCAAACGTGCGGCAAACGGTTTCAAAAAGGGTGATGTGAGAACAGACTGGATCGAAACGGAGAAAGAAAAAATGCGAAAGCTGACGGCGGCTATTGTCGAGTTCGAACGATACCAGGTAATGATGCGCGAGCGCAACAGGTACGACTTCGACGATATGATCAATTGGGTAATCCGTGAATTCGAAACCAATAAGCAACTGTTGCTGAACTACCAGGAGCGCTATCACTATGTGCTGGTTGACGAATACCAGGATACAAGCGGAGCGCAGAATAAACTGGTGCGGTTGCTGATTAACTATTGGGAGAAGCCAAACATTTTTGTAGTTGGCGACGACGACCAGAGCATCTATCGCTTCCAGGGCGCGAACGTCGAAAACATGGAGAAATTTGTGGAAGACTACCGGAATGATTTGGTGAAAGTGGTGCTGATCAATAACTATCGTTCAACCCAACCCATTCTCGACGTTTCAAAAACGCTTATCTCGAATAACACCGAACGGTTGATCAGCAAAATGGAAGGGTTGAGCAAGGACCTTATCGCCAGTCACAAAGAAATCAGCAAGCTTAAATATTTGCCCACGCTGCTCGACTTCGAATCGCAGCGGCATGAGATGATAGGCATCACGATACAAATTGAAGAATTGCTGACAAACGGAGTGGAGCCGGGTAAAATTGCAGTGATCTTTAAAGAAAACAAGTATGGCGAGGAACTGAAAAAATTGTTCAGGCACAGAAATATTCCCGCTTACAGTAAACGACATCACAACCTGCTCGAAATTCCACTGGCGCAGAAAGTAATTGAGATAATGGAATTCATTGCCGCGGAATTCGACACACCTTATGGGGGTGATGAGATGTTGTTTGAGATCCTGCATTTCGACTTCTTCAATATTCCTCCGATGGAAATCGCAAAACTCGCCGTGGAAGTAGCCGAGCTGCAGTTTACTGAGCGGAAAACATCCATACGGAGGCACCTTTATGAAAAAGCTCATCAACCGCCGAAAGACCTTTTTGACGCCGGCATTCATTCAGGCTTAAACCAGGCGAGCGCCGTATTGGAAAAGCTTATAGCCGAGGCGAAGAACGTAACATTGCAAACGTTGCTGGAAAATATTATTCGCAAAGCCGGCATTCTTACGACGGTGATGAAAAGCGAAGACAGGCTTTGGCAGCTGCAGGTGCTTACAAGTTTGTTTGATTTTGTAAAAAGCGAAACGGCGCGCAATCCGGGAATGACGGTTGCTGATCTTGTAGCGAATATCAGCCTGATGCGAATGAATAACGTGGTGGTACCGCTCGTACAGGTTTCAGGAAGTGAGAAAGGCGTGAACCTGCTTACCGCGCATGGCTCAAAAGGTTTGGAATTTGAATATGTGTTCCTGGCGGGTTCTAATGCTACTTTATGGGAGAGGAAAAGAAAACCATTTGGCGGATTTAAATTCCCCGATGCGGTATTTTCTTCCAAATCGCTTTCGAGCGATGAAGAGGAGTTGAGGAGATTGTTCTATGTAGCGATAACACGCGCGCAGATAAAATTATTCATTACGTACTCTCAATTTACGAATGAAGGACGCGGGATGGAGCCTTCGAAATTTATTGCAGAAATCCTCGACCTGCACGATCTGCCTCCACAAAAAATAAAAATTCCTGCAAACGTACTGGCTGAATTTCAGTCGTTCCAGTTTACGGATGCTGCTGCGCCGGAAATAGAAAAGCTCGAGAAAGACTTTATGGACAGGATACTCGAGCGTTTTGTGATGAACGTTACGGCGCTGAACAATTACCTGAGATGCCCGCTCGAATTCTATTTCAGAAACCTGATACGCATTCCCTCACCGAAGAATGAGGCCACTGAATTCGGTTCGTCTGTTCACTATGCCGTTCAGCGTTTGTTTGAAAAAATGAAAGAAGATCCGAAAAACAACTTTCCACCGAAAGATGAAATGTTAAAGGATTTTACATGGTACATGCACCGGCACCGTGAAAGTTTTATTAAAGAAGAGTTCGACCGGCGCATGGAGTACGGACTTGATATACTTTCGAAATACTACGATGAGTACATTCATACATGGAATAAAATT
>JAEUVS010000138.1 GCA_016786745.1 Chitinophagaceae bacterium
CTGCGGCCATTGCGCGTTCAACAATCTTATTTTTCTCTTCAGCAGTCGCCATTCGAACCTCCGGCCAGAGGCGATCGCAAATGGCGCTCACTTCCTTGCTACCCAATATTTTCATTTGCCGAACCGTATGTTCCGGAACGTCGTTCTTTACTATGGTATGACTCTGTGTGATAGCATTAAGCATTTGATTGGCCCATGATGGCCGTGATGAAAAGAATGCCATGGCCGATTCTCTCACATCGTAATCGTCGCGGAGCTTGTCGGGATAAGCTTTTACTACGCGCAACCCGGCTTCATCTGAATTATAATTCTGCAGGGCAAGAAGTGCCCCCTGTTTTAATGCGCCAGATTCGCCCGAATTCTCGACGATATTTAATAAAACAGGCATCGCGTCGGGTTGCGCCAGTTCGCCGAGAATCCTGATGTAGTTCAATCTTTCAGGCAACCGTGCGTTACGATCCCCAACAATTTCGATCGCCTTTGCTATTGCTTCTTTTTTGCCTGTCCGCAATTCTATTGCGAGCGATTGTTCACGGAATAGTTTTTTATAAGGCGCCAGCGCGTTCACCAGCCCGGGTGACAGTTCCGTTACATCGCGCCCGCGTAACCCTTCCTGTAAGCCAGCGAATAATACACCAGCATATCCTTCCGATGGAGCTAATTTAAACAACTGTGCAACCGCGGCCACATTCGCATCATTACCGGTCAAAATATACCGCTGCACCAAACGGTTGAGTATCGTTTTTGAAACGACGGGCTGCTTCCAGAAATTTTTGTCCCTGAATAACGATAAAAGCGAATCCCTGTCTGACTCGCATTTTGATTCGACGGCCCACCACATCTGCAGGGGTAAATCGGGATCGCCGGAATCGTCGTGTTGCAACAGATTTTTGATGACAGGAATAGAAACATTCCCCGGTAACCGTGTTGCAGATGCCGCCAGCTGGCTTCTCACCTCCGGATGAGTTTCCGACAGCGATAATTTAATCAGCTCATCCCTTTGCAAGGGCGATGCGTTTTTTGCGTCTCCAATAAGCCGCACGCCCCACATCCTCACAAAAGGGTCACTGTGCCGCAACGCAATTAGCGATATCTCATCATTGAAGCCACCTTCAACATTGATGGCCCACAAAGCTTCGAGCGCCTTCTGACCATCCGTTCCCTGCAACATTGGCCTAAGTTGAGATACTATTGCCTGATTTTTTCTATCACCAAGAATCAATAATGCTTTTTGACGGAACCAGATATTTTTATGGGACAGCATCCGGACAAGTTCCTCGTCAGGTAATTTAGTAAGATCGGATTTTTTCGGAGGTGCAGTTTTATTTTTTGCTGACAACCTGTATATCCTTCCTGAGTTTTTATCCCACGTATCACGGGGATCCACATGCGTAATCCTGCTGTCGTACCAGTCTGCAATGTAAATGTTCCCATCCGGCCCGCTCACTATATCAACAGGACGAAACCAGTGATCGTCGGTCACCATCAATCTTTCTTCATCAATCGTTCTGAAAGTTGAGCCGTTGGGTTCAAATTTAGTAAGCTGTAAATAACTGTGCAGCGGATTAACCGCGATCATATGATCGTTGTAACGTGAAGGCAAACTTCCTCCATCATATTTTATAAAAGCATGAGTAAACCTGATCTCCTCTCCCGTCAGCTCCATGTTCGCCAGGTGCCCGAACGTGTAAGGATTAGTGTACTCGCCATGTTTGCCAAGATTTCTTACAAAATATCCGCCCTGCTTGTAATACTGTCCGCGTGATGTTCCGTTATCTCCTGAGTACAACCTGCCTTTATCATCTATCTCCACATCAAACGTGTTACCTCCTCCTTCGGCGAAAACTTCAAACACTTTTGTTTCGGGATGATATCTCCAGATGGCCTGTCCATTGAAACGAACATTTTTTGAAACTTCCGAGCTGATATTCGCATTGCACGTGCTGCCCTGGGCGCCATACAACCAGCCGTCGGGACCAAAACATAAATTATTGGCGATAGCATGCGTGTCTTCAATACCAAAACCTTTCAATATCACAACAGGCTTTCCGTTGGGGATGCCATCACTATCGGGATCAGGATATGCTAAAAGATATGGCGGGTTCAACACCCAAATCTGCCCACGACCAAAAGCGACACTTGAAATAAGATTGAGACCGGTTATTACATCGGTTGCTTTATCGAATGTGCCATTGTTGTCGGTATCCTCGAACATCGTGATCTTGTCGGCGCCTTTCACATTTGATGGAGGAGGAAGCGGCTCTTTATCGAATGTAGCACGGGTATGATAGTCCATACTCAGCACCTTCAACCCTTCGGGATATGGGTATTGATTATATTGAACCACCCACATTCTGCCCTTCGGATCGAACGTGATGAAAACGGGTTGTGTTACCTGCGGTTCGGAGAGAACGAGATCCAGCGCCAGGTCGGAAGGGTTTTTAAAATGTTTCACGGCATCTGCTGCGGAAAGCATATGAGTGGTGTCGGACAAATCGCCGCGCCCTTCGAATGCTTTCATGTAGTTGAGTACTTCTTCGTTGCCCGCGACTTCAGTGATATCTTTATTCCTGATTTTGGTGTCGCTGGAACAGGCCGTGAAAATAACTGCGATAATCCAACCGGCAAACGCTCTCGTCCTCACCATACCTGGAAGATTTCTCTTGATCCTGTAAGGTACATTTCAGTGTACCCTTCCATTGCCTGCCTCATTTTTTTCATCTCTTCGGAATCGTTCATGTAATTCTGGAAACTCTTTTCATACGCAGTGAGATTTTCGTACTGCGTCACCATGATCACACGGTTATACTGACCTGTTGCGTCGGTCATGATATTCACCAACTCAGGATTGCCCTGCATACCCTCTTTAAATTTTTTAGCAAGCTTCGATGCGTTGCCTGGTTTGCATACGAAGGTGTCGTGAACAATAATCATAATTCAATGTTTGTATAAATTTAAACTCTCTTTCGCAATACCAGCAAATCCTGGAAATCAAACCCGTTTTCCCTGTCCTTATCCGCCCACCATCCCTCCAGGAACGAAGAAATTTCAAGGCCGGCCCCTGAACACATGTGCTTGATCGCCTCGATGTTGTAAGCGATATTGGCGTCTTTCACCCTGCTATCATGCAAATAATAATCACCGTAGGTGTATGGAAAAAATGCATTGATGTTGCGGCTGTTTTTCTTCAGCCTTTCTTCCGTAATAATAAAAAAAGTACACAGGCACGAGCCACCCGCGGCCAGCACGCGCGACATTTGCCGTAAATATTGCGTGACCTCATCTTCCTGCATATGAGTAAAAACCGAAATGGCGCACGCAGCGTTAAATGCCCCTGCTGCATATGGAAATACAAACTCCGACGCCGGCTTTGACGCCTCCATGTTATAGAGATCGTTTTTCAATGGGATATAATCGAAATGAAAATTTGGATATTTTTTGTAGTGTTGCCTGCACCATTTTATTCCCCCCGGCACGATGTCGAACCCGTGATACGAGCCCTCATTGCCAATAAATTCTGTAAGCGGACGCGCGAGCCTGCCGATACCACAACCAACATCAAGAACCCTGCTTTTTGGCGACAGGCAACATTCTTCGATAAACTTTTGCGCGAATTTGTTTCCTAACGCTTTAAAATCTCCCGCACCTGTAAATATTAGCCCGCGGGGTGGAACAAGATGTTCTCTTTTACGAAATATTCGCGCGAACAGATCCGCTGGAAAAAACCATATTCTTCTAAGCAGCAACCGCCCACGTGGATTGAAAGAATAAAAAATATCCCGGAGAATCATCAGGCGATGAAGTTAAGGAAGAGAAACCACGTGAAACCAGCCATGTATTGCTTCTGTTATATCCGGATAGGCATCCTCATAACTGCCACTAAGCCCAACAAACGCAAAGTGTGTATTGTTCAGTTTGATAATCTTTTTGATCCCATCATCGGCTTCACCACCAACTAGGAGCGAATTCACGATGTCTCCATCGCCGTTGATCCGGAAAAGCCAGGCATCTTCACCACCACTGTTGTTATCTACATCACCATCTTCGCTTGTTGTTAGTCCGCCGATGACGAAATCGCCACTATCGGTTTCTACAAGATCTCCCGGTTCGTCGCTCAAATTGCCGCCGTACGCTTTCTTCCATCTAATGCTACCCGCGCCATCGAGCCTGCAGATAAAAATGTCTTTGCCGGCATGGTAGTTATCAAACGACGATGAACCTGTTTGTCCGGCGATAACATAATCACCGTTTGAAGCCTCGAGCACAACTGTACCATAGTCAAATTCAGACTCACCAAGATAAACTTTGCCACCAATTGCACGCGCAGCATTTAATTTTACGATCCACGTGGCGAAAGCAGGCGACGTATTGTCGGCCGCATCTCCATCAGCACTCAGTAATCCGCCACAAAATATATATCCACCGTCCGACACCGGCGTAACGTCGTACGCGCGGTCTTCCTTCGTCCCTCCATATGTTTCTTCCCAAACAATATTCCCGTCGCCATCCACGCTAACGATCCATGCGTCAGCATCACCGGCGTTATCCGATACATCGCCGTCGCTGCTATGCGTCCACCCTACCATCAGGAAGTTGCCGCCGCCCGCGATCTTAAGATTGTACAGGCGATCCTCGGCCGAGCCACCGATTGTTTTCTGCCATTGCAAATTTCCCTCGCCATCGATGCTCATCAGCCAGGCATCGCGGTCGCCTTTGTTATTAGTTACATCTCCATCGGTACTCAGCGTGGTGGCGAGGACAAGGTATTTATCGGCTGACACGCGAACAATTGAATTCGCGGCGTCATCCTGCGTGCCCCCAAATTTTTTATGCCATAGCTTGTTTCCTTCGCTGTTAAATTTCACTATCCACACGTCCTGTCCGCCCTTGCCACCGGTGCCATCGCCTTCCATGCTCGATGAGGCGCCAACCGCAATGAAGCCGCCATCAGGAGTAGTGGTGATATCGTTGAAAGAATCATTTGCTTCACCGCCGAAAACTGCATTTACTATCGTTTCGTTCAATTGCAGTTGCAGCACTGTAATTAGCTCAGTGTTGCTACCTGATTTGACCTCGATATTAGTGGTTCTGCGGACGGTGTTCATATTGGCCGTTGCGGAGATAACAATCATGCCATCGCCTGTACCGCTGGAAGGAGTAACGGTAAGCCAGTCGACATCCTGTTTAATGACGACAGCCCATTCATCGTTCGATGATATGAAGATGGTGTCCCTGGAATCTGCGTTACCGCCGAACGCTACTGTGTTTTTATCAACATCGAGAAACCTGTCCGGCTGAGGTATGCGTTTAGTGCAGGCGAAAATGGAAAAAAGAATGCAAACGATTGCAGGGATCCATAAATGCTTCATACATAAACTAAATATACCTTTTATTTTTGCTGATGCAGAATATTAAAAACATCATCTTCGACCTCGGCGGCGTAATACTCAACATCGATTTCAAAAAAACTTACGAAGCGTTTCACTTAATCGGACTTAAAGACTTCTGGCAATACATCAACCAGTTTCATATCTCCGATTTGTTTCTGAAATATGAAATCGGCCAGATTGATGATCTTGAATTTATAGACAATGTCGCGAAGCTTTCTGATGCACCGATGAGTAAAGATAAAATTGTGCAAGCCTGGAATGCGCTGCTGCTCGACTTTCCAAAAGAAAGGATAGAGTTGTTGAAGAAAATAAAATCAAAATACCGCACGTTCCTGCTCAGTAACACCAACAGTCTTCATTTACAGGAATACAACGAAAGACTTCACAACGAACAGGGTGTTTACCTTGAGGATCTTTTTGAAAAAACATATTATTCCCACGTAATAAAGATGCGCAAGCCGCACGCCGAAATTTTCGAACTGGTGCTGAATGAAAACAACCTGAAGCCTTCGGAAACATTATTTATAGATGATACGTATTCGAACTTTGAGGAGGCGCAGAGACTGGGCATTCAGATACATCACCTGGAACCGGGAACAACAATTGCCGGCATGGAGATCTTCAAACCATATGCATGAAACGAAGAAATTTCATTAAAGCGATCCCCGCAACAGGAATGATAATGACCGCTATCGGTACGGCAAAAGCGCAGGAAAACGGAATATATTTTGAAGACAAATTCGATCTGAACGAGGTGACTATCGCCGAACTTCAGAACAAAATGAAAAGTGGCCGGCTGACTTCAAAAAAAATCACCAGCCTGTATCTTGAAAGAATAAAAGCGATAGATAAATCCGGACCTGCAGTAAACGCGATCCTTCAGTTGAATCCTGATGCTCTGAACATAGCGGAACAACTCGACAATGAACGGAAACAAGGTAACATCCGCGGACCCCTGCATGGAATTCCGGTACTCGTGAAAGACAACATCAACACCGCGGATAAAATGATGACCACCGCAGGGTCTCTCGCGTTGTTGAATCACGTTGCCCTGAGAGACGCATTCATCATAAAAAAACTCAGGGAAGCAGGCGCCGTTCTCCTCGGGAAAACCAATTGCAGTGAGTGG
The DNA here is from genome assembly GCA_016786745.1 of Chitinophagaceae bacterium. Classification (GTDB taxonomy): domain Bacteria; phylum Bacteroidota; class Bacteroidia; order Chitinophagales; family Chitinophagaceae; genus Flavitalea. The sequence goes on from JAEUVS010000138.1 coordinate 6,520, forward strand.
TCGAATTTCAGGTCGTCGCGGTCGGCAAGTGGATGGAGCAGTCGCGGTGGACAAACAAAAAATCCCTGCATGCTCGACAGGAGCCCTTCCGGTTCGAGTTCAGGCTCTGCTGTAGCCGTAGCAACGAATATGTGCGCTGTAGCAGTGGGAACAGAAACCGACGGTTCAATTGTTTCGCCTTCTTCTTTCAATGGAATCGTTGGTATCAAGCCTACTGTTGGCTTATGGAGCCGCAGTGGTATTATTCCCATTTCAAAAACGCAGGATACTGCCGGCCCGATGGCAAGAACAGTGAGCGATGCGGCAACGCTGCTCGGAGTACTTTGTGGTGAAGACGAAGACGATGAAAAAACTGTGTCGGGCAACGGGAAATTTGAAAAAGACTACACTAAATATCTTGATGAAGAAGGGTTGAAAAATGCAAGGATAGGAATTGAGAAATCATTTTTGGAAGGTCGCCCGGGCGTTGTTGATTTATACAAAGAGGCGATCGCGGTGCTCCGAAAGAAAGGCGCCACCATCATCGAACTGGATCTAATGAAAACGTATTACGGGCTCGAGTACCCGGAATATCTCACATTTCAATATGAATTTAAAGACGGGTTGAACAGGTACCTGCAAACGAACAATACAAAACTGAAATCGCTTGGAGAGATAATTGCATTCAATAAAGAAAATGAAGCGAAGGTGATGCCATTCTTCAAACAGGAAACCCTGGAGAGCAGCGAGTCGCGGGGACCATTAACCGACAAAGAATACGTTGAGGCAATAGGAAAAAGAGTGAAGGTGATAGATATGCTCAACAGTGTAATGAAGAATAACAACCTCGATGCGATCTGCGCAACATCTACCGGTCTTGCATGCGCCATTGATGTTATTAACGGCGATTATGGAACAGGATTTTATTTTTGTTCACCCGCTGCGGTTGCGGGCTTTCCGCACATTACCGTACCGATGGGAAAAGTGCATGGATTACCGGCGGGACTCTCGTTTATGAGTACTGCTTATAAGGAAGGTGATATTATACGACTCGCTTACGCGTTTGAAAGCGCCACGAAAAAAAGAGAATTGCCTAAGTTTATAAAAAGTTCGGTTCCATGAATAAATATCTTGCCCTATTCTTCGTGCTTGTTTGCACTAACACGTTCTCGCAGATTCAATATGTAAACACAGCTTTTGAAAACGCATCGCAGGCCGACTGGCACATCGATTCTACCAACAAAAATATCGTAGAGCTGGGAATGATCTACGATCATGAGCGGTCGTCGGTAAACCGGGCGAATGGTCATTGGCATTTTCAAATACAGGCAGAGCCCGGAACCGACGCAACAATCATTCTTAAAAATTTTGAAAACATCTGGAATGGCAGGGCAGGCTACCCGGTATCAGCGAAAACGAATTGCATGGTATCGAAAGATGGAAAGAAATGGTGGCACATTCCGGGAGAATTCATAGACGGCACACTAAAATTCAAAATACACTTTGACACCGACAAGTTGTACTTCGCGAGTGTTGAACCGTACCGTATCAGCGATCTTGAAAAATTTCTTGCCAGGATAAAAGGAAATCCGTTAGTGCAGGTATCGAACGCCGGAAAAACATCAGAAGGCAGGAATCTTGAAATAATAAGAATTGGTAATCCCAATGCGCCGCATAGCGTATTTCTGCGTGGAAGGGCGCACGCATGGGAGCCTGCCGGCAACTGGATAACGGAAGGCCTGGTAAACAGCCTGCTTGAAAAAGATGCGGCGAAATATCTCAAAAGATACTGCGTGTACATCATGCCGATGGCCAACAAAGACGCAGTGGCAAGAGGAAGAACACGGTTTAACACGCAGGGTGTTGACCTGAACCGCAAATGGGACGCGCCAGCCGATTCGATTCATGCACCCGAAAAGCATGCGTTTGAGAAATGGTTGAAAATGATGATCGCGAAAGGAAAAAAACCTGACCTGGCAATTGACCTTCACAACGACCAGGGAGGCAACGTGCATGTAAACCTTCCACGGGAAGATAATAAAGAATATACCGAAAGAATCACCCGCTTTGTCGACCTGTTATACAGGCACACCTGGTTCACCGAAGGCATGACGAATGTAACCAACCCGGGTTCGCTGGGAGAGGGCCTGGTAAAACGTTTTGGTGTCGACGCCATCATCTATGAATTTAACTACGAGTGGGCCGAAGGGTTGAAGAAAGTTCCGATGGGCGAAGACTGGAAATTGCTCGGAAAGCAATTAAGAGAAGTGTTCTACCAGTATTTTAAATGAACGAAAGCGGATAGAACATCTGTATCAAAAACGAACAACAAAATTCCGCCCGGATGAATCTTGCGCACTGATTTACAGGTCTTAGAAAATCTGGTCTCGTATTGGCTCTTACCCGACATAACCTCGGTCTATGCTCAAGAACTACCTGAAAGTTGCCTGGAGGCACCTGCTGCAGAACAAGGGCTTTTCGTTCATTAATATATTCGGCCTGGCAATCGGTATGGCCTTCGCCATTCTCATCGGACTGTGGATTCAATACGAAGTATCGTTCGATAAATTTCATAAGAACGGCGACAGGATCGCGATGGTGCTGAAGAATACTTTCTTCAATAACGCCAAAAGCACTCAAAGTGCAACACCATTGCCACTTTACTACGAGTTTAAGAACACATATCCCGAAGTAGAGTACGCTTCGAGACTGGATTGGGGAGGCGATGTAAGCATGATGGTTGGCGATAAAAAATTCAATAGAACCGGCCGCTATGTTGATCCCGATTTTTTAAAAATGTTCTCCTTTCCTATCGTTAAAGGAAACGCAGAAACGGCACTCAACGACATTCATTCAATCATCATCACTGAGTCACTTGCCACAGCATTGTTTGGAAATAGTGATCCGATCGGCAAATCAATCAAGATGAACAATGAATTCAACGTATCGGTATCAGCCGTAATGAAGGACGGTCCGAAAAATTCATCACTACAGTTCGATTTTCTCGGACCGTATGAATATTTGATGTCGGTAAATGAATTCTACAGAAATCAAAAGGCGAACTGGGGGAACAATTTCCTTCAGAATGTTGTTCAGCTAAAGGAAGGCGTTTCAATGGAGGCCTTTTCCGCCAAAATAAAAATGCTCAACCTTGAAAAAGACAAAACCTTAAAGGATCTGTATCTTTTTCTTCAACCACTAAAAGACTGGCATCTTAAAAACGAGTATAAAGATTGGGTACCGACAGGCGCAAAGTTCGAATATGTGAGGCTGTTCGGTATTATCGGAATATTTGTACTGTTGATTGCGTGTATCAATTTCATGAATCTTTCTACAGCGAGATCTGAAAAAAGAGCGAGGGAAGTGGGAATACGGAAGGCAATCGGTTCATTGCGTTCCCAACTGATTATCCAGTTTTTAACCGAAACGTTACTCACTGCGCTTCTCGCGTTCCTGGTGGCTATCGTTCTCATCCCGATCGTTCTGCCGCTACTGAAAGATTTGGGTTTTGAAAATATCCGGTTTGACCCGGGCAATTTTTCGCTTTTACTTTTTATACTGGCAATTGCGGTTGTTACGGGCCTCATTGCCGGCAGCTATCCGGCGCTATACCTTTCCTCGTTTATGCCTGTTAAAGTGCTGAAGGGACTGTTTAAACAGGGCCAGGGCGCAGTTACCTTCAGGAGAGTACTTGTGGTGTCGCAGTTTACTATCTCTATAGGGTTGATCATTTCGACTGTTATTGTATTTCAGCAGATAGAGCACGCGCGAAGCCGCTCGATCGGTTATGATCCCAATAACCTTTTAAGGATCGGCACGAGCAATGATCTCTTGAAAAATTTCACTCCGCTCAAAAGCGACCTCATGCGCACCGGTTATGTTGAATCGGTCGCGAAATCTTCGGGTCCGCTTACAGCAATCTGGAACAGCTGGAGCGATTTTGAGTGGGAAGGAAAAGAACCGAACTCACAAATAGCAATAGACGTGATCATGTCGGAATGGGATTTTGAAAAAACGGCTGGCATGAAATTCAAAATGGGGCGGCCATTTTCGCGTGAATATAAAACTGACTCCAACGCGATAATCCTGACGGAAACAGCATTAAACATGATTGGATACAAGGACCCTGTCGGAAAAACAATGAAAGTGGGAGGCCGAACCATCACGATTGTTGGTGTTGTGGAAGATATGCTTGTAGTGAATCCTTACCAGCCCGTTAATCCAACCGTGCTGCTTTTTAATGCCGATGTAACCAATTTCGTGTACCTGCGCCTGAAGGATAACGCCCCATTGAAAAAAGCAATAGCAACAATAGAACCGATATTTGAAAAATATAATCCGGCGTTTCCATTTGAATTCAAATTCTCCGATCAGGAATTTGAACAGAAATTCAACCTTGAACGCCAGGCGGGAAAACTCGCCGGCATTTTCGCCACACTCGCCGTATTTATTTCCTGCCTGGGTTTATTCGGACTCGCGGCATTCATGGCTGAAAGGAGAACAAAAGAAATTGGCATCAGGAAAGTGCTCGGTGCGTCGATGTTTAACCTGTGGACATTATTATCGAAAGAATTTGTGTGGCTCGTAATTACAGGTTGCCTTATCGCAACACCGCTTGCATTTCTACTGATGAGCAAATGGCTGCAGAGCTACGACTACAGGATCAACATTCAATGGTGGGTATTTGTTGCGGCAGGAGTAGTTGCATTGGTTGTCGCCCTGGTTACCGTGAGTTCGCAGGCCATAAAAGCTGCGATTGCCAATCCCGTAAAGAGTTTGAGATCTGAATAGGTAAAGAGAAGCCCCGCCATCGAGCGGGGCTTTTCAGTTATTAAGGAGAGTATTTTAATAAGGCAGAATCAAACTAAGGCTGCCTCCATTTCTTCCCGCCCAAACAACTTTATAATAGTAGCTGCCTGAACCGGGGCAATCAATGCTTTCGCCGTTTGCATTTAAACCGAACGTAGCGATTGCGGAGTAACCGTTTGTTGAATGTTTAACAGCGCCACCCGTTACACGGAAATTGCACGACTGTTTTACAACAACAGGACTAACAGTTGATGTAGTAAATGAAATACCTGCTCGGTTGGTACCCCACTCGGCAACCATCAGCTCATCTCCTTCTGTATGTAATCCCGAGATAGTAAGCACAGCGCCGTTATCATAAGTGTACACGCGCTGTTTTGCAATGTTCCAGCTGCGTGCCGTACCATTATCAAAACTGATTTTCATGTCTTCGCTGGTAACGGTATGGATGATTGGGCCTTCGTTAGCAAGGTGAACGAGCAATCCACCGGAAACGTTTGTATAAGTATGTGTACCAGTGATAGTAATGCTCTTGTTTGTTGCTGTTTTTGTAATTTTGAGATTATTGAAAGTAACAGTGAATGATGCCCCTTCAGTTTTCCATTCTGTTCCTTTCACCATGGAAAGTACGATAGAACCGGTGCGCGAACGACCGTTGCCGCAATTTGAACCGTCGTAATTGATTGTGATGGTCATTGGGTCGCTACTGGCGTTGAATTCAACAGTTGCATCGCAGATAATCTGTTCAACAACTGAGTTGTTGCCGGAAAAAGAACCTTCATATTCAATTGCAGTACCCGCGTCGAGTGCAATGGCATCCAGTTCGGATGTAACGAGCGACTCGTCGCTTACAGCTGTCGAAACTTCTTCGCTTTCGTTATTTGTTTTTGAATTGTCGTCCTTTTTACAGGATGTGAAAAGAATTACAGAAAAGAAAAAAACCAGGGAAAAGATTGAAACGAGTTTCAGTTTCATAAGGATGTTTTTGATTAGGAGATGGATTTTAGACCGCCGAAAAATATAAAAGTTTAACCACATATGAAAGTGGTCTCAAAAGCCTTATAAAACGCCTGGAGGGGCATTTTTATTTTAAACATAGTTGATTGGTTTCCAGTATTATAAAAGTTTGAAAAGCGGCCTGTAAATTGTTCTACCTTTATAGAAGTTCTTTTCCTTCACATAAAACAGATGCTATATGAACCTCGCACACCGATTAGAGCTATGGGGTGACAGGCATCATCCCAAATGGCTGGACATAATCAGGATTCTACTGGGCGTTTTTCTATGCTATAAGGGCTTTGAGTTTTTGAATAATATGGGTGTTCTCCTGGACATGATGAACAACAGGCTTTCCTTCAACGCGTTTTCGGTAATTGTAATCAGTCATGTGACTGTATTCGTGCACATCCTTGGCGGATTTTTAATTGCCCTGGGATTGCTGACGCGATTTGCGTGTTTAATTCAGATTCCTATATTGATTGGGGCCGTGTTTTTTGTGAATAGCTCCGGTAACTTGTTGCAGCCTTTTTCTGAGCTATGGCTCTCTATTGTGGTTTTGCTGCTGTTGGTTTGTTTTCTTATTGTTGGTAATGGAGCATGGTCGTTTGAGTGGTTTGTGGAGCACGACAAACCTCATAAGAGGCGGAGAAGAAATCAGTTCTAGTTATTTCGCTTTCAGATTTCCGGCTGCCTGAATACTTCAAGATAATGTTTTGATTCTTCAAGTATACCCCCACTCTGCTCATAAAATTCCTTACCCGTTTCGTAAACCCCATTTTTAGTAATCGTCCATGGCGCACCGGCTCGCGGATGATACGACATCATTCTGTCCCACTCAATATAATACTGATGCCCATTCGTTTCCTGTAAACCAATATTCAATTGAGGAAACGGCGCAAGGCGCGCGGCCACCGCTTTGTTCCAATCTACAAGAATTGGATTAACAGTAAGGTCGGCACAGAAACATGGGATGTTTTTTTCGTGAGCAAGCTGCGTAATACGCATCGTCATGCTTAATGTTTTGGCAACAGCTTTCACCGCAATGCCGCGATAGCCCTGCTCAATTCTTGCCGCTGCATCTTCAACGGTGTGCGCGCTTTCATCAGCAGCGAGAATCATATCAATATCCTTCACGGAGTTTTGATTTCTTTCACCAAAAGGTTCTTCTATGCTTGATATCTGATCGAGCGCGCCAATTTTTTTCGCATGATCAAGAAAACGGAGCAGCGTATCCTTCTCGTCATACCTTTCATTCGCATCAAAATAATAAGGAATTTTTCCGCTCCTGGTATAAGGCGTTTCATAATGACCAATCGCTTTATGCACTGCCGTAAGAAATTCTATATCTTTTGCAAGCATCTCTTTTTGCGTACCCGCCGAACCGATTTTCAACTTCATGATAAAGTATCCTTCTTCAGCTGCTTTCTTCAACTTGTTGACGTCGGCGCCCACACTGAAAGCGGGCATGCTTCCCACTTTGCTGTGCCTGAACGAAAGGCCCGGCTTATAGGCAGCAGGTATCAGGTCATCAAAAGTTTTCAGTTTGTTTTCGCGGGCGTATAAAATCCATGCTGCATTGTCGACGCAAACAAGTGCGTTCAACGCAAATGTTTTTCTCAGGTTTGGATTACCCGTAATCTTCTTTCCATATTCCAGTACTTCCGGAAGTAAACGATCCAGTAATTCATTCGGATCTTTAAAAGTCTGGCCCTTCATCATCTGCAATGCCCGTTCACTCATGGCAAACATCAATGCGTTACCACCATTGAATGTGTGGTCGGCGGCTACTTTCGAATCGGACCATAACACGCTCTGACAACCGAGACCCACCACTTTGTTACCGGAATCTGATTCGAGCATTGCGGCCGTTTGCCAAGCTTCTGTAATGGCTCCGCCTTTAAAGCGATAGGGCCTCAAAGATTCACGTTCAAAATTGCTGTCAACATCTTTGATTCGTATCGGCGATGGAGCTTGCATAAATGTTTCCATTTTATTGAAATTCGGTTGAATGCCACCCACACCGAGCGACATCATTCCTCCTGTATAATTCATAAATTCTCTGCGGTTCATTGTCGTGGAATTTTATTAAGTGTGTACCAGGCATCTGACGACCACATATAATTTCGACCAGTAGTGTACCAATCACCCGGCAAACGGAAATATACAACACGCTTTTCCTTTAACCCAGGCAATTCGAGATAAATCCGTTTTCTGTCAGCAGAAATATTGATGGAAGATATTTTTAGTTGCTCGAGATCCTTTTTTGGTCCTCCATAATCTGCAGTAGGAAGGTACCACCATTGTTGAATCAAAAATTCTCCGGGTTTAATTTTTACTGCATCACTCAATGGCAGGGTCAATTCAATTTCAAATCCGTGCGGCTTCGCGCGAATGGCAACAATATCAAATGCTGTATCACCATTGAAACTAAGTCGCTGTAGTCCAAATTGTTTTTCTTTCCAACTCCATCCACCCACCATACCCACGCCGCCAATATACAAGGCTCCATCGGGCCCCCACACCATCCTGTTGATTCCTGCTTCAAGTCCCTGCGAAAACCTGAAGACCGCGCCCTGGTAATCACCATCAATTTTCTCGAGAAAATCGCGCTGAATTCCGCCGTAGGTAACATCGCCATGAAGCATCTGCCCTTTAAAAATACCCTCTTTAATGAGGATAGGTTCGGAAGGCGAATTACCGATTTCGTCTTCAGGGAGATAGATGGCAGGCAGCGCTACCTCCGGAACGGGGTTCACGGTATCAAGAAAACCCCACCGCATGCCGTGGTATTCATTCTTTTTAACGTGAATCAGCTTGTTCGCCGGTACCCACTCACCCTGGTTGTCCGTCACAAAAACTTCGTTGCCGGGGCCTAAACCGATTCCATTGGGAGTACGCAAACCATAGCAAAGCGATTCATAGGTTCCGTCTTTACTTATTTTAATTACGCGGCCCCTGTCCGGCCTTTGTTTCTCATGTGCCATCAATCGCATGGCCATCGAGAGAGAAACATAAAAGTATCCATCTTTATATACCAGTCCGAATGCAAATTCATGGAAGTCGGCAGAAACGGTCCAGCTATTGCAAATGGCGCGGTATTCATCAATAATCTCATCACCGTCGTGGTCTATCAGCTGTGTAAGTTCGTGTTTCTGCAATACAAACACTTCTCCGTTCACCACTTCAATTCCCAGTGGTTCCGCAAGTCCTGAAGCAATACGCTTTACTTTAATTTTGTTTGTGTCGCCGGTGGTAACGCTATCCAGCAGGTACACACCACCTACAGTATCCCATGTTGTCACCAGTAATTTTCCATCGGGCCTAAATGCGAGGCCTCCAACACGTGGACGGAAATTTTTATCGTGTATCGTTTGCACGTTATATGATGGGTGAACATGCTCGAGGGGAGCACCAAAACCCGGCCTGTAATTCATAGGCAGCACGAAGTTCTGCTGGGCAGGCGCTACCGCTGTTTTTTTATCAGGTTTAAGTGATAAAATGTAATCGAGCATCTCCCTTATTTCGGCGTCAGTAAGATCGGGATGAGGCGTCATCGCCGATTGACCCCAAATACCTGTGCTACCCAATTTTACTTTCGGTATAAGATTGATTGTTGGATTTTCCAGGTTACCGTACTTCGCGGCTACTTCCATAAACGACGGACCGACTGTTTTTTTGTCTACTTCATGACAGGTGAAACAATCGCTTTTCTCCATCCAATATCTACCGCGGTGATCATATTCGCCCTGCGAGGCCACGGGAAACTGCTGTGGTAACTGCTTGAACCAGGTTACCAGGTCCGCTGAACTGTTTACGGGCAATTCAAAATCTTTACTTCGCGATGCAATCGAAACAGAAACTCCGCCTGGTACATTGTGCGTGGTGAATGTTCTCGACAAACCAGGATCATTATTTCCATTGCGAACAAATTCAGGGAGCTCTTCAATGCGAATCGTATCCCCTGAAGAAAGAATTACCTGGTGATTGAGAATTACCTGGTTGTTTACAAACCGGTAACCTTTGTTAACGATCCTGAAAGAATCATTTTTTCCATTTACTAAAACTTTCCACGAGTTTTCGGGATCATCGGTATATGAAGTACCCCATGAAACCGGTTGAACGTTTTTTTTATCAGTGTAAGCGGCGCCTTCAAGTGTAACCCCGCCCTTCCAAACTTTTGTCAATTTACAATTTGCAAGATCATATGCCGCATAGCATGCGGTGTCTAACGCAAGTGTGAGCATGCGTGGCTGCTTATCCAACACGGAACGGAACGCCCAGGGATCACGTGGACGCGAAATTTTTTTATCCTGTGTTGTACAGGATGAAATCAATTGAACAAAAAGAAAGACAAAAAAAAGTCTTTTTAACCAATATAACATGCTACGGCCAGTTAAGATGCTTATGCAAAAATCTGAATGTTCCCTCTCCCCTCATCGAATGTCCGCCATTAAAATATTCTATCTCTGCTTTGTCGCCGAGGTTGAACTGATCATAAAAGAACCGAATTTTTCCAAACTCGTATCCCACCCATGCATCCGGCTGTATAAGATCGTGATGACCACGCTCAACCATGAAGGGACGTGGAAAAATGAGGTAAGCCATTTCCGCATAACTAAAAGTGTTGCCCATGTTAAAGTATGGCATCTCCCATTCAAGCGTATTCATGAAGCTTCCTTTATAATGCGTATCAGTTACCTTTTTGGTCCAGTCCCCAAAGTCCCCGGCACAAATGGAAAGACAATAGCCTTCCAGTATCGGCGGCACGCGCATAGCGGTTTGTCCGCCGTAACTTAACCCATAATAAGCGATCCGGTTCTTATCTACGAAAGCAAGCGATCCCAACCATTTAATAGTTTGTTCGTGTTGCGATGTAATAAATGAGAAGAGAGTTTTCTTTACATTGTTTCCTTTCCTCGCCAACCAGCGATACCTGTCTTCGCCCCGGTATGGATTCTGAGGCACATACACAACAAATCCCTGGTCGGCCAGTTTTGCGGCCACATCATTGTATGTGGTTACATTTCCTTCTATCAGTTTTCGCGGGTAGTCGTTGCGGCCGTGCTGGCAAACCACCACCGGCCGGTGTTCGCCGGATTTAATATTTTTTGGAATGAGCAAAATTCCTGTGGCCATAACATCAGGAAAAACATCGAGCACCACTTCGTAACCTGTCCATCTCTCCCTGTCGTACACCTTTCTTGTCTGTGGGTTGAAAGGAAGTAACTCATCATGAAAACGACCGAGAATTTCTTCGGCGAAATATTTCCTGTACTCGTCCGACTTATCCGTAAACTTCGAAACGGGGAAGTATTGATGATACGGTTGCGTGCTCCAGTTTCTGCGCGGGATCTCCGGCATAATCTTATGAAGAAAAAACCTGTCGCGCTCCCGGTCGGAATCGCGTACCAGTTGCTGAATATCGTCTTCAATTTCTCTCACCTGCCGAAGTTGGCGCGCATGAGGGTCATAATTTTTTCTCTTGTCATTCGGTATTTCATTTGATATGGCTATGGCCCGTATATTCCCCAATGATTTAGTAAATGCCTGCAGCGCTTCCTTTGATCCAAATTTTACAGCCTGGCCGTTCTTTCCTGAAATGAGTTGCCGTTGTTGAAAATTTTGCTTTACGAATCCATCAATGCGATTAAACTCCGATTGCATGGAAGCAAACGACGGCGTTTGTATTTTTCCTTTATATCCAGTGTAAGGCAATCCCTCTACCTGCATTTTCTTTTGTAACGAAGGTTCAAGCTGATCTACCAACGTTTGTACTGCGCTATGTTCTATTGTCAGCGCCCTTGGCGCAATAAGAGAAGCAATTTCCGCATCGCCAAATTCTGTTAACAGCGCCCAAACATTCCTGTAAACCGGTTCGTCCCACACTTTCTGACGCGAGTTGAAATATCCGCTCACCAGCACCGCATCAACACGTTTATCTGCAGCCGCAGTATAAAAGGCCAGCAGGCCACCTTCGTTGTACCCGGCTACTCCAATTTTTAAGTTTTTATCGTTCTTTTTAAACCAATCAATGGCCGACATAATTTTCTGCACTTCATAGCCGATGATATGCCGTCCCATCTGGAACGATTGGCGGTAAAGCCATTCACGGTAAGTCTGCTGCTTGTCTTCACCGGCAAATACAGTATCCCTGCTGATAATTACAGGTATCAGCACCTGGTAACCGTTTTCTGCGAGATGCCGGGCAAATTGTGATCCTGGAGCGACTCCTTTTGAAAGTCCAATTAGTTGTTCTGGTTGCTGGTCGGCGTCGGGAATAGCGACGACAGTTGCAACAGGCTTTGATTTGGGTTCGATAAGCAAGCCCTCGCCATTCACCCGGTTAAACACGGGCCACCTCACCTGGTAAATACGGTACCTGGATGTTTCCGCGACCAGTATGTCGTCATCACCATCCGCGAATTTTTGCATTGAAGGAGCTGGATATTTTTCCGGGAAGCCCACATTGTAAGATACAGGCGGTTCGCTTTTATCTACCACGCCGATGTATTTCGTGAAATGTGTGCGATTTGGCTCAACCGATTTCTCGTATGCATCAGCGGAGCTCAAATCTCTCTTCCACAATTGCTGCCGTGCATTAATGGATTCATCAATTTTCCTTTCAATAAACTTATGCGCTCCATCGAGCATTATCACAGAGAGATCGCCTTCCAGTGTTAGCTGCCTGGAACCCGGGAACACATCCGGCATCTTGCTGTAAAGAAACTGATCGCTTTGGGCACGCACCACAACAGCACAGCACAAGAACAAAAAAGGTAAAACAGTAATTTTTTTCATTTTGGTTACGCCTTCTCCCACATGTCGTGAATTTTCTTCAAATCTTTTTTCATCGCTTTGAACACATCTTTCCTGTCCATCGTAATTTTTGTATCTCCGTGTTCCGCGCCACCTAATGGATATTCGATATGCATCGAAACCGGTACGCTTACATTATATTGTTTGAGCAATTTAAAGTAGTGGTCGAAGTTGATAACGCCGTCTCCTATCGGCACATCCTGCACATTGCTTTCACCTTCGTTCTTCCATTTAAAATCTTTCAGCGAAATAGTTTGTATACGTTGGCTGATTAACTTCAGGCCATTCTCCCACGATTGTGAACCTTCTACTATCGCATGGCGGATGTCGTACTGCGCGCCAAGGTACTCCCCGTCCGCATCTTTCAGCATTTCATATATCTCCCAGATATTGGAGCCTACATTTGCACCGGAATGATTCTGATAATAACCTTTAATGTTAAGCTCCTTATTAAATGCAGCCAGATTTTTCAGCTTTGCACCAAATTCTGCGATCGCGTCGGGCATGGATTTATTTTCAGGATAGTGGTACCAGTTCATCCGGTAATATTTAAACCCAAGCCCCGATGCCGTTGCAAGCAGTTTCCTGTCTGTCGGATCATCTGCGCCATTTACGCCCGTTGTCATCAGCGCGGGCGACAATCCAGCTTTCTTCATCGCCTCTGCAGCTTTTGGAAGATCTCCTTCCACACGCTCCGGCTCAACATGACCACCGGGTCGAACAGAAAGATCAATTCCATCAAAACCCATTTCTGCCACCGCATCAGCAAGTTCTTTGTAATTGAGAAATTGCAAATGTTTTGAGAAGATATACACCTTCAGTTTTTCAGCAGGCAAAGGTTTCGTGGATCCGAAAACATCGGTATCGATTAAAGGCAGCGCCGCGCCGGTAATGAAAGCGTTCCTGATAAATGTTCGCCTCGATGATTGCAGTGAATTTGACATCTTTTATTTTTTAGGCGGTAAAGAAAATGCGAAGTAATAATCTCCTCTTCTTGTTGCCTGCAAACCTCCACCACCTGCCGCAATCACTATATATTGCTGTCCATCCACTTCGTAGGTTGCAGGAGTAGCATATCCTCCCACGGGCAACTGGAATTCCCACAATGTTTTTCCTGTCTTCTTATCAATCGCCCTGAATTTTTCATCCCTCGATGCCGCGATAAATATAAGTCCACCCGCGGTAACAATTCCTCCTCCAAATAATTGAGTGCCTGTCTCGGGAACACCTTTTGCCTTTAGTTCAGGATATTCTCCCAACGTCCGCTTCCATACATACTCCCCGGTTGCCAGGTCAACAGCGTTCAACGTGCCCCATGGTGGTTTAATGCCGGGATAACCAAACTGATCCTTCAACTGGGTATAACCTTTTATCCTGTATCGTTTAGCAGGCTGGGTTGAAGGTTCGTCATCAACTTTGTTGCCAGCGCGCGTAAGCTTTTGATTTTTCAGATTGAAAAGATACGCAATTGCAGCTTCACGCTGCGCCAGCGGCAGGCTGATGAAAGATGGCATTTTGCTTCGCCCTTTTTCAACTATTTCCAGCGCCTCCGATGGCTTGAGCCTCCCTGAAACATCAACCAGTGATGGAACGGGCTCTATGCCTTTCCTGTCGGCGCCGTGACAGGCGGCGCAATTGTTCTGGTAAACTTTCTCCCCGGCTTTGAGCACAGGCATTTTGAAAAATTCATCCTCATCTTCATTTTTTACCTCCACCAGCTTCACAACATTGGGTATGTCGTTCGCCCCGATATAAATAATATTGGTTTCGGGATCAAAAGCGCCCCCGCTCCATTCTCCACCACCACGAAATCCAGGTACCTGCACAATTCCCTGCGTATCCTGCGGCAAATAGATACCTCCGAAAGAATAGTTCGAGATTTCTTTTATCACATAGTCGTGCGACTCTTTGGAGATATCCGTTACAAGCGACGTATCGAAATGATGCCGGGCAAGCGGTGCGGGTTTCAAGGGAAACGGTTGCGTCGGGGAGCTGTGCTCGTCTTTCATCCTGGATTGAGGCACTTCGCGTTCCTCGATCGGGAAAACAGGTTTTCCTGTTTCTCTTTCGAATACCATTATCCAACCCTGCTTGCTCAGCTGCACAACAGCATCAAGCGGTTTCCCATCCTTTCTGATCGTTACAAGGATCGGTGGCGTGGGTAGGTCATAGTCCCACACATCGTGGTGCGACACCTGGAAATGCCATTTGTATTTTCCTGTTTCAGCATCAAGCGCCAGAACGCAATTCGCATAGAGATTGTCGCCTTTCCTGTTGCCGCCGTGGAAATCGAATCCCGGTGAACCAGTCGCCGCGAACAACATCCCTCTCTTTCTGTCAATGCTAAACCCCGACCATACATTACACCCGGCAGCAGATTTATAATTTTCCTGCGGCCAGGATTCGTAACCAGGCTCCCCCGGCTTCGGAATTGTATTGAAGATCCAGCGGAGCTTTCCCGTTTTTACATCAAAGGCGCGAATGTTTCCGGGCATGTCGGTGTATGTTTCGCCCATGCTCGAGCCGACGATGATCATGTCTTTATAGATTATACCCGGCGATGTGTTTTCTATCGAATACTTTTCTACCTGGGTATCGTCGCGGAGACCTTTCCGGAGGTCAACAAATCCACTGTCACCGAAATTCAAAATTTGTTTTCCTGTTTGCGCATCGAGGGCAAAAAGTTTATATGAGGCGCTTACAAAAATTCTGTCGTGCCCGCCATCTTCATAGTATGCCAGGCCCCGCGTAACTCCGCTGTAAGTATCATTGCCCTCGTATGGATCAAATTTCCAAAGCAATTTTCCCGTCGCAGCTTCAAGGGCGAAAGTTTTTTGCCGCGGCGACACGCCATATAATATGCCGTCTATAATAAGCGGATTGCATTGAATGCTGGAACGACCTACTGTATCGTGTGTGCGGAAAGTCCACGCCACCTGCAATTGATGAACATTTTCAGGATTGATCTGGGTGAGCGGCGAGTACGCAGTAATTCCATCATCACCGCGGTACGACGCCCAGTTTTTGAATCGTTCTGAATTATTTTTGCAGGAGAAGCAGGCAAAGAAAATAAGAAAGAGAAATACCTGCGAAGTTTTCACAATCACTGGAATTTTAACGTGCCGAAATATTGTGGAAGATGAAAATTGGGTTTCGGATGATCAACAAATGACCACGTCATGTAATTAGGATTGGATGTTTTGCTACCTGTTTTGTAAAAATTACCTTTCCACTTAACACCCGGTCCAGGCTTCGACAGGCCTGAATATTTTTTGAGCATATCGAACGGAACGCGCGCCTCAATAAACCAGGTGATTGGTTGCGTGATTTCCGGATCAACTTTTTTTGGTAATGAATGTGCGATTTCTATTTTACTTATATCATCACTCTCCAGTTTCACAAATTCGTTCCAGGGTTTTGATACATAAAATATGAGTGGAGTTCCTCCGGCGTTTATTTCGAGGTTGAAATATTTTAAAGGATGGGATGAGTCGGGAGAAAAGAAAAATTCCACACACGAATTTTCTGAAACCGCGCCATTATATTCCTGGATTGTGCTTTGTACGAATTTGTCCTGCACCCTGAATATTACGTAAACATTATTATCGTCGTACATCATTTTTGCTTCGACAACGGGTTCGAATTTTGGCAGGCTGCCCATATGCTTTTCGATCTTTACCGGGTCGATGTTTTTCCATTCTGGTTTGTTCCAGTCTGCGTTGATTTTCATAGGACGGTCGAGTTTCTTCACGTTGTACACCGCCTCTTCTGTAGTAGTGTTCATGCTGATAAAAAGAAAAATAAAACAATAAAAAATATAACGAGTGATATTCATATTTTACGCGGAAACTTTCGCCAGTTCCTCTTTAAGCCGGTTGGCAACAATCTTATCTTCTCCGTTTTGAAGCATAAACACAGTGATCCTCACCATATTTTCATCCTTCTCCCATGATATCACCTCAACGGAAGGACTACCCTGGCGAAGATTCTCTCCCAATTGCTCTTTAGTAATTTTCACTTTCGAAGGATCCCACATAATCCGCATCGACGGAGTATGATTATCAGTAGGCGGTACAAATACTTCGGTTGAAACACCGGGAACAGATTTCACAGCCTTCTCTATCACCGCAACACGATCTTCCCACATCTTCCATTCCTTTGCATGGTCGCGCTTAACATAGTTGTCGAGCGCAGCATACATACCCACAATTTCTTCTTTGTTTACTTTATGTCCGCGCGCAATCCCCGACCTCGGGCTTGCGCTAAGCTTGGCCGCATCGATCAACGCCTTTTTACCCATAAGAATACCTGCACTCTGCGGTCCGCACAACGCCTTACCACCAGATATTGCAACGAGATCGAACCCCATATCATTGAACTTCCATAGGTTTTCAACCGGCGGAACGTCAGCAGCGATATCAATCATTGTTGGGAGATTGTGTTTCTTCGCAACCTGTATCCATTCCTCATGCTGAATATTTCCTTTTGGAGCTTCTCGGTTGAGAAACCACAGCATCGCAGTTTTCTCATTGATGGCACTCTCCAGCTCTTCACGCGTTTCAATCGTTATCAATTTCACTCCTGTGTTCGTAAGCGCTTTATCATAACCGATGGAGTGACTTTTCTGCAATATCACTTCCGACTTCATCCCATTTGCTTCGGGAAACGGTAGCAGGGCGACTTTTTTTGAATCCATGCCCGTCAAAACACCGGCCATGCCAATTACCAGTGCCGACCAGCAACCAGCTGTTACCGTGGCCGCTTCAGCATGGCAAAGAGCCGCTATTTTTTCGCCCACCTTATCCTGTATTTCATCCAGCTGCACATATTTTTTTGATACGGCATTGATGGCTTCCATCACTTCCGGTGTCATTAGCGATCCGGTAAGCATGGTGTAGGTGCCAGCAGCGTTAATAAAGGTGCGAACTCCCAGTTCCGAAAGGATGTCGCGTTTCGGAATATCGTCAACAGCTTTCGCTGCCGCTGTGAGGCCTGTCCCTGCTACGCCACCGGCGAGTGGTAATAGTGTTATGCTTTTGATTATCTGCCTGCGTTTCATACGATGAGTGTTCTGTTTTGCAAGAGTTAATGTAATGTAAATTCCCGAAACGCAGGCGTGCAAACGTTTGATTGACCCAACCTGTATTGCCGGTTAATTTTTACCCGCAACAATCCAGCAGTTCAGTGTGTTAGATGGCGTTTCGAGAACAACTTTATAAAATCCTGAATTACTTTCACCTATTTTAAATTCAGCGTGTTCGTTTTTAAGATCCACTTCTCCCAAAAGTTTGTATTCGTCTTTGCCTCCTGTTTTAAAATTATTAGTACCGGCGATCCACACTTTCCCCTTCCCTTTCTCTTTCCCTTTCCATGTTAACCTGGCAACTCCGCCTTCCGCTTCCGCTCTCAGCCCGGTTGCACTAACTCTGCCAATCAGCGTCGTGCCGTCTACTTCCTTTTTCAATTCATCGTCAAAAGAAATATTAAGAAAAGATGCGATGCTCGGCATAATATCCACGATCGAAATGGTATCTTCCGTGAAGTGTGCATTCAGATTTTTTGCATTCGTTACTATCCAACCTCTCTTTTCCCTTTCCGATTGTCCGCCATGGTTCATACCTGTAGCGGAATCACGGCCATGATCCGTTGTAATAATCACTAACCAGTTTTCCCTGAATTTCGTTTGCCTGAATCGTACCGCGTTCCAGATCCTGCTCACCTGGTTGTCCATCACTTTAATCGCGTCATAAAACTTCTCGCCGTCGCCATACATATGACCCATGTCGTCAGTAAACTCCAGGTACACCCACGACAGATCGGGCGCCTTTTCCTTAATGGTGGCCGCCGCCCTGTTTACCACGAACTCGTCGATAGCGTGCATACGAAGCGAAGTGGTGTCGTTCGAGTAAGTGATGGTGTCGAGTTCGTAACCATCGTATGTAAAATCAAATTTGATGTTACCTGTAGCTGGCAGCGACTCACCAACAAGTTTTGTACGGTTGTCGAGCCACGACGAAAAAATAGCTATCTTTTTTGCCGGGTCGGCATCTTTCAGCAACCGGAAGATAGTTTTATAATGATAATTTGGATGGGCGATGTCCTCATCATAATTGCCCCATACGTTATGCTTATTTACCCACGTGCCCGTGAGAACGCTGTTGTAACCGACTGCGGAAATGGTTGGCGTTTCATTATAGGTACCCTTCCCGCCACCTACCAGCGCGCGTTTATAACCCTTGCCACCTGCAATTGAATCCAGGCCGGGAGTGGGCAATTTTTCAACCAGGTCGGCGGGTATGCCGTCCACTATAATAAATACCGCTTTCTTTTTTTGAGAGAAGGTTGTGGCGGAAGATAGCAGGAAAAGGAAAAAAAATGAGTATTTCATATCGTTAACGCATTATACAAGATAATTTTTACTTTCAGCTAAATATTGGATGATGAAATTTCTCCTGCTTTTAACCTTTTCTATCGCGCTTGTATTTTCAAACATTGAGAAAGTTACCGCGGCGACCGACACAATCATCGATTCCAGGCACTACAGCAACGTGTTCGGGGAAATCCGGAATTTCAGAATATTTCTTCCGCCCGGCTATGACGCCAGCCAGCAGAAAAGATATCCCGTTATCTATTTCTTTCATGGCTGGGGACAACGATATTTTGGCGAAGGAAGCGACGAATATGCAGGTTACGACAGGGGAAATCAGAATAAGGGGGACAACATAGCAAACTATGTGGCAAAGCACGATGTGATCGTTGTAAAGGCCGATGGATACAACCGCCGTAAAGATGAAGAGTACTACCGCAGGCCATACAATGTGTTACCCGTGGAAACTTACCGTCAGTTCCCGATTTATTTTCCAGAACTCGTTACCTATATCGACGATCATTACCGCACCATCGCCGACAGGCAGCACCGCGCCATATCAGGCCTTTCGATGGGCGGCTTCATGACTTTTTTCCTGGCGGCAAAATATCCGCATCTCGTTTCATCGGCCGGCAGCTTTTGCGGCTCGCCGGAATTTGTGATTGGACCTTATGATTTTCCGGTTGAATACAGGCATATGGACATGTATAGGAATTTCGATGGCATAAATGTGCGGTTACATTTTGGAGATAAAGATTTCATAAGAGATTACCACTTCGATATGAATAAACGGTGGTCGCAACTGATGGACAACTACTCATGGAAAATTTATGACGCAGAACATTCAACCTGCGGCCTGGGTGATATGTTTGATTCGATAATGGAGACATTTGAAAAACCGGTCCGGAGATCCGGCAAATGGTTTCATACCGATGTGTATCCCGATTTTTCGGTGTGGGATTACAAAATCAGCACCGACAGAACCGTGCCCGGCTTCACCGTACTTGAAAATGTTGACAAACGCGGATTTCGCTGCGCGGTAAAAGAGTTTGTACCTGACGGACAGTTGATACAAAACGTGCAGGTGTCGATTGTTACCGCGCCGTTGTACGAGAAAAACCAGGAATACATTATTAATGATATCGAGCCAGGAACTATGAAAGTTACACAAAGCACGGTTAGAAGTGATAACGAAGGCCGCCTGGTGCTCACCATCAACGGCAACCTGCATGAAATCGGCATCAATAAAAAAACTGATCAGCCTGAAATTGCTCTGGCTGGTTTTGAATTGCAGAATGCCGGATGGGCAACAATCGGCAGGGAAACAAAAATTACTTTAAGTGCGCTAAACAAAGGAATGAGCGTCACAAAGAACGCAACAGCTACCATAACCGCTTTCAGGAACAACGTGAAAATAAACAATGGCGCCGTTTCTTTCGGAAGTATCGGTGTCAATGAAAAAAAAGAGGGCAGTTCGCCATTTAGTTTCACCACGGAAGCAGATAGTATCGATGTAATTAAATTCCGTATTGATATTGCCGACGGAAAAAATAAATGGACCCACTATATTGACGTGCCGGTAAAAAAAGAGGCCAAAGAATTTCCGGAAATTGAAATTGCCGATGGCAGGATGCTTCCTGTAGTATCATCCGGTATTGACATAGAAACTGTTTTGCTCGGAAAAGGCAATGGCGATGGAATAGCGAACCCCGGAGAATCTATCGTGATACTTGTAAAGGATTCGGGCAAACTCTGGAGAACTGATCTCACTTTTTCAAACAAATTTCTGAACCCGCGCGGCCTGGTTACAAGAAAATCAAACCTCTGGACAGATATTGACCATGTGGGCGCTTCAGAAAAATATGATGAGGTGCTGATTGCTTCAAATTATCCTTCGGGCCAGCAGGCAGAATTCTACGCCGAATACTGGACGCCCGATTACCCTATGCATGTGGAGCATGAGGGTGTTGTAAAAATTAATGTTGAAGGTAAAGACAAAACACCGCCTGTGATAGAATACATTCAGTTCAGGGGCGACAATACTATTGAAGCGAAAATCTATGACGGGGGAACGGTTAAAAACGCAACTGCGCGTTTGAATCTTCAATACGAGCTGAATAAGGTGACTTCACTGAAATTGCATGATGATGGGAAAAATGGGGACCGTGCGGCTGATGATAATATTTTCAGCGTACGGGTTCCTGATAGCAAGTTCACTACTTACAGGGTGATTGTTGAGGCTGAGGATGGGAATGGAAATAAGATGGCAAAGGAGGAGAAATTACTTTTTGTAGCGCACTAAAAAAGATTTCTCCGCTGATCCCTCGCCTGCGGCTCGGGATGACTGCTTGATGTCATCCCGAACCGGGGCCTGAATGACTGCTTGATGTCATCCCGAACCGGGGTCTGAATGACTGCTTGATGTCATCCCGAACCGGGGCCTGAATGACTGCTTGATGTCATCCCGAACCGGGGCCTGAATGACTGTTTGATGTCATCCCGAACCGGGGCGAAGCCCCGTGTGAGGGATCTGCGGAGAAAAAAATTATTGCAACAAATACTCCCAGGCTTTCTCGTAAACATACTTTCCCTGCGCGTTCTTCGGAATGTAGCTATCCACACCCGTCATATTATGATAAGGATCTACCGAAGTAGAAGGCGATTTTGTATTACTTATCAGCAGGTGCGTATTGCTGTAAGGCGGCGCAGTGTAATCAACATTCTTATAAGTACCGTACGTCATCCAGCCTGTGCCGTTCCAAACAATCTTAACCCTCGGCCATGGAACCAGCTCGTCGTTCTGGTTGATAAGACTAAAATATTTATCGTTGTTCGCAGGAAGTTTCTCCCAGCTTGGAATTTGGTTGTTATTCAGGAAGTCGACCATCGAAAACATGATCACTCTTTTAACCGGGTAAAATTTCCCTATAACACCCGCAAGCGCTCCACCCTGTGAGTGCCCCGCAACAATAACTTTCGACCAGTTGATTTGCCCGTTTACAATGTATTGTCCCCAACCCTGTGAAGGCTGAAGGCCGGCCATGTAGATCAGGAGCTTGGTAAGCCTGTTGATAACGGAGTTGGTTGGCGTAACCACAACTGAAGCGTGGCGGTCTATACCATCAATCACTTCCCTGCGCAGGCGCTCGTGGCAGGTAAGGTCCCCCGTTGGGCTGCAAAGCGGATTACCGGCAGTAGTGTTCTGATAAGACAGGCTGATGGCGTGATAACCCATCGAAGCCGCTTTTATAGTAAATGCTTTGCTCGAAGACGGCGTTCTGTTTGTTCCTGGAATATATACCACAAGATTATTCTTCAACACTCCACCGGTTTGCACCTGCAGGAAATGTTGCGATTGAAATGTAGTAATAGCCGGGTCGGTTTTTGAAGGCGTTACCC
The DNA here is from genome assembly GCA_016786745.1 of Chitinophagaceae bacterium. Classification (GTDB taxonomy): domain Bacteria; phylum Bacteroidota; class Bacteroidia; order Chitinophagales; family Chitinophagaceae; genus Flavitalea. Next base: position 28,886 of record JAEUVS010000138.1, read on the forward strand.
AGTATTCGCGTGTTACTACAGCATTGGATGAGCTGGAAGGACCGTTGATGCTTCCTTTATCTTTCAGCTCTTTTTGACAACCCATCGCAATAAATAATGGCGACAGCAATACAACACGTGTTGAGATGTTCAGGAAAGATTTCATGTTATTTGTGGTATTATAAAAATGGAATGTGAACGTATAAATGTGATACAGTTCTTCAAGAAATAAAGGGTTTAGGGACGAATGATGGTGGGATTTCCAAAGATTGAGCCTAAGATACACTGTTTTGGAGTGCTGCGAATGAATTTTCGGTTAATAGGTGAAAATAGGTGATTATATACATGTTAGACCACGGAGAGGGGAGGGTAATCCACAAAAATTTGGTTAAGTGCTTGATAAGATAGTAACTTGTCTTCAGGACAAGTTAATTTTTTGTTGATTATCAGTTAATTAGTCTTCCCAATATCCCCCCGTACAACTTTTGCAGTACCTTTCTCGTTTATTAAGTAGTCAACAAAACAATAAAAAAGGAGCCTTACTTATGGTTGCGATTGAAAAGGAAATATCAACCTTTCAACAACAAACAGAAGATACCACAGACATCATTATTGAGGGTTCGGATGAGCATCTGGACTTGATTTTAGAGGTAACAAAGAGTATCGATAGCGTTACTGTTCACTTTATCGACCTGAATGAATTTC
>JAEUVS010000166.1 GCA_016786745.1 Chitinophagaceae bacterium
TTGTTTCAGAAAGTTTTCTTGCGATTTCCTTGTACGCTTCCGGTTCAAGATATTTCATCGCAAGGTCTTCCATTTCGGTTTTGATGTTGTATAAACCCATCCTGTGCGCGAGTGGTGCATATACATACACTGTTTCCGACGAAATTTTCAACTGCTTTTCACGCTTCATGTGGTCGAGCGTGCGCATGTTGTGAAGACGGTCCGACAACTTGATAAGAATTACGCGCGGATCGTCGGTGAGCGTAAGCAGGATTTTTTTGAAGTTCTCTGCCTGTTGTGAAGCGCTTACGTCAATTACGTTGGAAATTTTGGTGAGCCCGTCTACAATACGCGCAATTTCTGAACCGAACGTTTTCTCGATGTCTTCGAGTGTCACGTCGGTATCTTCTACTGTGTCGTGCAGCAGGCAACAGATGGTTGAGCGGATACCGAGCCCGATCTCTTCCACAGAAATTCTTGCCACGGCCAGGGGGTGAAGGATATAGGGTTCGCCGCTCTTACGGCGCATGGTTTTATGAGCATCGGCGGCCATTTCAAAAGCCATCCGTAAAAGTTCTTTGTCACCTGGTTTTAACTTTGGTTTCAGCGAACGGAGTAGCGCTCTGTATTCCCTAATTATCAGCTTCTTTTCCTGGTCCTGGTTCAGACTATATTTCGGATGCGCTGCAACAATATCCATGACTGTAAATTTACGAAAAATAGGCCGGTTGTCTTTAAACACTTAATTTTGCACCCCAATCAAAAAGATGCGGATGTGGCGAAATTGGTAGACGCACTAGACTTAGGATCTAGCGCCGCGAGGCATGGGGGTTCGAGTCCCTCCATCCGCACTTAAATTTTTTAACATTTTATCTTCAAATGGCAACAGTAACGAGAGAGAATATCGGGGTTCTTAACGACAAAATCACGGTTAAAGTGGGCAAGGAAGATTACCTGTCTTCTTTCGAGAAAGCGTTGAGAAATTATGGTAAAACGGCTAACATTCCGGGCTTCAGAAAAGGAATGGTACCCGCCGGAATGATTAAGAAAATGCACGGCCAGGCCGTGTTTACCGATGAGGTGCTGAGAGCCGTAGAGAAAGAGCTTACCAAATACATGACCGACGAGAAGCTCGACATTTTTGCGCAACCATTACCATTGGAAGAAAATGACGCCCGCAGCCTCGATGTCAACAATCCTTCTGAATATTCTTTCGGATTTGAAGTTGGCCTGAAACCGGATTTTACAATTGCAGATCTCTCTAAAGAAAAAGTAAAATATTATAAGGTTACCGTGACCGATCAAATGGTAAATGACCATCTCGAAAGATTAAGGAAAGGTTACGGCAAGAAAAAAGATCCTGATGCGGGAAACGAAGACGCGAATATTGAACCCGCAGAAATAAATGAAGATCTTTTCAAAGCTGCGTATCCGGGAAAGGATATAAAAAATGAAGAAGAATTTAGGGAGCAGATTAAAAAAGACATTGAAGAATACTGGACAAGTCAATCGAAGAATCAATTTCAACACGAAATTTATCACCGCCTTCTCGATCATTCGAACATTACGTTCCCTGAAGCGTTCCTGAAACGCTGGCTCGAAACAGGAACAGACAAACGTAAAACGACTGAAGAAGTTGAAAAAGAATATCCCGGTTTTGTGAACCAGTTGAAGTGGACATTGATAAACGAAAAGATAGGGAAGGAACAGAATCTTGAAGTTACCGCCGACGAGTTAAAGGACTTTGCAAAGAAGCAGTTGTTCGGATATATGGGCATGCAGATGATGGATGATGAACAGCCATGGGTAGAAGATTATCTGAACAGGATGTTGCAGGACAGAAAATTTGTTGATGATTCATTCTACCGGATAAGAACCGAAAAGATTTTTAACTGGGCGGAACAGCAGGTACAGCGTGACGAGGAGGAAATTAAGTCGGAAGATTTTGAGAAGATGGTACATGATCACCAGCATGTACATGAGCACGAGCATGAACATGAACACCAGCACGATCATGAGCATGAGCATTAGAAAGTTTTTTATTTATTGAATTTGTTCGCGATTTAAAAGCAAGATGTAGAGCACATGTCTTGCTTTTTTCATATTTGTTGCCTTTTTGGCAGTTTAAAAGTTTGGACAGACATTTGGTAGATTAAAGATCTTAATTTCAGAAAATCAACACTATGGATTATCAGAAGGAATTTGAGAAATATGCCGTCAAACACCGTCATATTTCTTCTAACACCCTGAACGCATATACAAAGCACCAGGTTACAAATCTTACCCCAAACATCATCGAAGAGCGCCCCATGAACGTAGCCGTTATGGACGTGTACAGCCGTTTGATGATGGACAGAATTATCTTCCTTGGATACCCTATTAATGACGAAGTGGCAAACATAGTGACGGCTCAGCTGCTTTTCCTCGAAAGCACCGACCGCAGCAGGGATATCCAGATGTATATCAATTCGCCGGGCGGCAGCGTGTATTCGGGTCTCGGCGTATATGATACGATGCAATACATTACTCCCGACGTTTCTACAATATGTATCGGCATGGCCGCATCGATGGGCGCAGTATTACTCACAGCCGGGGCGCACGGAAAACGTACAGCGCTTAAGCATGCACGCGTAATGATGCACCAGCCCAGTGGCGCTGTCGGCGGGCAGGCGAGTGACATCGACATCACCGTAAATGAGATCAGGAAAGTGAAGAAAAATCTTTACGATGTGATCTCTTTCCACACAGGAAAAACTATTAAGCAAATCGAGAAAGATTGCGACCGCGACTACTGGCTCACCGCGGAAGAATCAAAAGAATACGGGCTTGTTGATGAAGTACTCATCATGAACCCGAGAAAAGAAAAGAAGGATTAACAGCAATCTTATAACACTAATGAACTGACCATGGAACTGAATTCAAAATATTTGATCGCACCTTACAGGATGGATGATGACGATGATGAGGAAGATGACCCGAAAGAGAAGGAGAAAAGTCCGGAAATGGGTATGCTGATGAAAAAACTGGAAAAGTATTTTTTTCAGACACGCGCCATTTATCTCTGGGGTGCGGTTGACGATAAGACAGCGCGCGAAGTGACAACAAAAATGCTCCTGCTCGATGCCGACAAACCAGGTGAAGAAATTAAATTTTATATAAACAGTCCCGGTGGCATAGTTACGAGCGGCATGGTGATCTACGATACTATGCGAATGCTGAAGAGCCCTGTGAGTACAATATGCATGGGCCTCGCGGCATCGATGGGTTCAATTTTGTTGAGCGGCGGCGTGAAGGGACGCAGATTCATTTATCCACACGGCGAAGTAATGAGTCACCAGCCGAGCCTCGGTGGCCACATCCAGGGTGTGAGCATTGACCTTGAAATCACCGCTAAACAAACACGACGGGTTAAAGAGATAAGTGCCAGGATTTTAGCGGAGAACTGCGGTAAGAAAGTTGACCAGATTACGAAAGACTTCGACCGCGACTACTGGATGGATGCCAAAGAATCTGTCGAATATGGCATAGTTGACCACCTGGTGGAGAAGCTATAACATTCTTGGATGTAACGTAAAAGTTCGGGAACTTTGAGGTATGGCGAAAACAGCATTGCATTGTTCATTTTGCGGCAGGAGCCGGGATGAAGTAAAAATTCTTATTGCGGGGCAGGAAGGGCACATCTGCGAAAACTGTGTTGAACACGCACGCGAAATTATTGACCAGGAACTGATGGTGAAAAGTGAAAGCTCCACTCCTTCGCAGTTCAAGCTTAATGTCAAGAAGCCTGTTGAAATAAAAAAATTCCTTGATGAATATGTAATCGGCCAGGATGATGCAAAACGCGTACTTGCCGTTGCAGTTTATAATCACTACAAACGTCTTCGGCAAAAACCTTCCGACGGCGATATTGAAATTGAAAAGAGCAACATTGTAATGGTCGGAGAGACCGGCACCGGAAAAACGCTCCTTGCCAAAACGATCGCCAAACTCTTAAATGTTCCATTTGCTATCGTTGACGCCACTGTATTTACGGAAGCAGGTTATGTGGGAGAAGATGTTGAAAGCATTCTTACCCGTTTACTGCAGGTTTGCAATTACGACGTAACCGCTGCCGAAAGAGGCATCGTTTACATTGATGAAATTGACAAGATCGCGCGCAAGGGCGACAACCCGTCTATCACCCGCGATGTTAGCGGTGAAGGTGTGCAGCAGGGTTTGCTGAAGCTTCTTGAAGGCACTGATGTTCTCGTTCCACCACAGGGCGGAAGAAAACATCCCGAACAGAAACTGATCAAAGTAAATACTCACAATATTCTTTTCATCTGCGGTGGCGCTTTCGATGGCATCGACAAAGTGATCGCGCGCAGGGTGAACACCAACGCGATCGGCTTCAACGTAAATAAAGAGTTGCAGGAGCATATGAAGAAGAACCTTCTTCAGTATGTTAATGCACGTGATTTAAAAACATTTGGGCTCATTCCTGAATTACTCGGTCGTCTGCCCGTTGTTACTTACCTCAACCCTCTCGACTCCGCGACATTGCGTTCGATACTTATCGAACCGAAGAACGCGCTGATCAAACAGTACCGCCGCCTTTTTGAACTTGAAGGCATTAAACTTACGATTGATGATGCGGTGCTCGACTTCATGGTGGATAAAGCGCTCGAATATAAACTTGGTGCAAGAGGACTAAGAAGCATCTGCGAAAGCATTTTGAACGACGCCATGTTCGAACTGCCTTCTTCCAAACAAACAACTCTCCATCTTGACCTGGAATATGCGGAAAAGAAATTCAGCAAGAGCAAGATGAGCCTGCTTAAAGTAGCATAAAACACATATGATAGTAGACCTCATTGAAAAATTGAAGTTGCAGGTGGGCATCACCGATGAGCAGGCTCAGAAAGCCGTAGAAGTAATCAAAGATTTCGTAAAAGAAAAGTTTCCGATGTTCAGCGGCGCCATTGACGACGCGTTTAAAAAATACGCACCGGGCAATAAGGACGACTTTATGCCTTAAATCAGTCTTTCAGCAATTCTCTTGATATTACCAGCTTCTGTATTTCGGAAGTTCCCTCGCCGATTGTGCAGAGTTTACTGTCACGGTAAAATTTCTCTACCGGGAAGTCTTTTGTGTATCCGTAGCCACCAAAAACCTGTACAGCTTCGTTGGATACTTTTACTGCCACTTCGCTTGCGAAGTATTTCGCCATAGCCGATTCCTTTGTCATGGATTCACCCCTGTTCTTAAGGCACGCTGCTTTGAACGTGAGCATTTCGGCGGCCATAATATCTGTTGCCATGTCGGCCAGTTTGAAGGCTATGCCCTGGAAGCTGGCGATTGGTTTATCGAACTGGTGACGTTCTTTTGAGTATTGTACAGACGCCTCATAGGCTCCTTTAGCGATGCCCAGGGCGAGGGCAGCTATAGAAATCCTTCCTCCATCAAGAATTTTCATTGCCTGTTTGAATCCGTCTCCCACTTCTCCGAGGCGATTAGCATCCGGAACGCGGCAGTTGTCGAATATCATTTCAGCGGTTTCGCTGGCACGCATGCCAAGCTTGTTTTCTTTTTTACCACCTGAAAAGCCGGGCGTTCCTCTTTCAACGATAAAAGCAGTAGCGTTGCCTTTCTGCCTGGGATCGCCGGTTCTTGTCATCACAACGGCTACGTCGCCGCTGATGCCGTGAGTGATCCAGTTTTTTGTTCCGTTGATGATCCAGTGGTCACCGTCTTTTTTGGCCACACATTTCATGTTGCCGGCGTCGCTGCCTGTATTTGGCTCTGTCAGTCCCCACGCGCCTATCCATTCGGCTGTGGCGAGCTTTGGGAGGTATTTCTTTTTTTGCTCTTCGTTGCCGAAGGTCATGATATGGCCAGTGCAGAGGGAATTATGGGCGGCAAGACTTAATCCCACCGATCCGCAAACCTTAGCCACTTCCTGTATAACGGAGATGTATTCGAAATAGCTCAATCCGGCTCCTCCGTATTCTTCGGGTACCAAAACGCCCATAAAACCGAGCTTACCCATTTCTTTAAACACTTCTACGGGGAATTCCTGGGTTTCGTCCCACTTCATTACGTGGGGTTTGATGTACTGCTGCGCGAAATCTCTGGCTGACGATGCTACCTGGGAGGTGAGCTCTGAAACTTCAAAGTTCATAAGAGTGTAAAATAAACCATAAATTAAGAGACTAACAAGTGTTAACCTTTCTTAATTCCGGATTTTTTACGGTTGCAGCCATATATACAAAAAACCTGCAATGCATGACCCAATTAGCGGCCCGACGATAGGCACCCATGCATATTGCCATTCGCTACTGCCCTTGCCTTTGATCGGTAAAACGCTGTGCATGATCCGGGGACCGAGATCCCTTGCGGGGTTAATCGCATAACCGGTAGTGCCGCCCAGCGAGAGGCCAATGGCCCATACGAGGAACGCTACGGGGATAGCACCAAGCGAACCCAGGCCGATAGGGGTCCTTTCGCTTTCGATCTCCGCCTTTGTAAAATACAGGATCACGAACATCAGTACGAAGGTGCCGATGATTTCACTAAGCAGGTTGAACACCTTGTTCTTGATCGCCGGCCCGGTGCTAAACACTGCAAGCTGCAGGTTGGCATCCTGGGTCGAATTGAAATGATCGCGGTATACAACCCATGTAAGCAGGGCACCGAGCATAGCCCCTATCAATTGTGCGACTACATAGATGCCAACCAGGTTCCAATCGAATTTACCTGTAATGGCCAGCCCGATTGTTACGGCAGGATTAAGATGCGCGCCACTATAAGGGCCCGCGAATACAACGCCCGTAAAAACAGCCAGCGCCCACCCCGTGGTGATTACCATCCATCCGCCACTATATCCCTTTGTTCCTTTCAGCACAACATTCGCGACTACCCCGGTTCCCAACAGGATAAGGAGCATCGTACCGATAATTTCCGCTGTGAATGCAGACATAACCTATGCGTTTTAAGAATTTTGATTTTTAGACGAATATCCTGCCCAGAATTTAGCTGTTTCCACGGCTCTCTTCCATTCGAAAATCACATCTTCATCCTTGCCCGCCGGCTTGAATTCTTTATCCAACGACCATTGCTCACTGATTTCACCGGTGCTTTTCCAGAACCCCGATGCAAGACCCGCGAAATATGCCGCACCCATCGCCGTCGTTTCTGTTATTTCCGGCCGAACAACTTTGGCGCCGAGCACATCGGCCTGTATCTGCATAAGCAGGTCATTCACTGTCGCTCCCCCGTCTACCCTCAACTCCTGTATTGTTGACGATGCATCAGCCTGCATCGCCTGCAACACATCCATCGTTTGAAATGCTATGCTTTCAAGCGCCGCCCTTGCGAGGTGAGCTTTCGATGTACCTCTTGTCAGTCCGACAATCGTGCCCCTCGCATGCTGTTCCCAGTGAGGCGCCCCCAATCCTGCAAATGCTGGAACAAGGTAAACGCCGTTTGTGTCTTTTACTTTTCGCGCAAGCGATTCAATATCTTTCGACGATGGAACAATTTCGAGTTCGTCGCGCAACCATTGCACCACAGCGCCCGCAATGAAAATGCTACCCTCCAACGCATAGCTTGTTTTTCCATCCAGTTGCCACGCAATTGTTGTAACAAGATTATTTTTTGAAAGAACCGGTTTGTCTCCAATATTCATCAACATAAAGCAACCGGTGCCATATGTATTCTTTACCATTCCCTTCTTCGTACACATCTGGCCGAACAACGCTGCCTGCTGATCGCCGGCGATGCCTGCGATTGGAATCTTGCTCGCGAGTATTCTTCCTGCAGTTTCTCCATACTTCTCCGACGACGACCGAACCCCGGGTAACATCGATCGCGGAATAGTAAACAACTTTAGCAATTCATCATCCCACTGAAGTGAGTTGATGTTATATATCATGGTTCGGGATGCATTCGTAACATCGGTTACATGTACTTCTCCTGCTGTTAAGTTCCAGATCAACCATGAATCAACCGTGCCGAAAGCCAGTTCACCTGCCTCTGCTTTCGTTCTCGCTCCTTCTACATTGTCGAGCATCCATTTGATCTTCGATGCAGAAAAGTATGCATCCACTATCAAACCTGTCTTCTCCTGGATTTTCCTTCCGTGTTCTTTTTTGATAGTATCGCAATACGCCGCAGTTCTCCTGTCCTGCCAAACGATGGCGTTGTAAATCGGCTTACCGGATTTTCTATCCCACACAATGGTCGTTTCCCTCTGGTTGGTTATACCAATAGCGTGTATGTCGGACGCCTTTGCTCCGGCCTTTACTATCGCTTCTGTTAATACTGTTGCCTGCGACGACCATATCTCCAACGGATCATGTTCCACCCATCCCGCCTTCGGGTAATGCTGCTTAAATTCCTTCTGGGCAATTGATACGATCTTGCCGTGATTGTTGAAAACAATCGCGCGTGAACTCGTAGTCCCCTGGTCAAGAGACAAAATTAGATTGGGCATTGCAATGTTAGTTTTACTTTGAGCCTGTAATGATAGGCAATTATAAAACTATTTGAAGGAAAGATAAGGCATCATTCTTTCCAGGGCCCCCGCATCTATATTTTCAATTCTGAATAAATCATCGGCAGACGAAAAATTTCCATGTTGATTCCTGTAGGCGATAACGGCTTCAGCAATGTTCCATCGTATGTAAGGATGCGAACTCAACTCATTTTTTCCAGCGACATTAATATTAATTCGCCGGACCTTTGCCACATCACATTTAAAGAATGGCGCTATTTTTTTAAAAACCGAATCCTGCAATCCGTACACCTCACCAATTTGCTTCACACTATAAAATCCTCCCAGCTTTTCCCTGAACGTCACAATCCTTGCAGCAAGTTTGCTTCCAATACCCGGTAAAGCAATAAACAGGGTCGTATCTGCAGAGTTGATGTCGAACGGTTCTATTTTTTGTTTTCGGTAAACCTTAGGTCCATCCCTGTTGCGATTACTTCGATACGCAGAATGACTATTCACTACGTTTTCAGGAGTGGCAGAGTCGCTGCCTGTATCACTAAAAGCTCTATTTACCTGTTCA
>JAEUVS010000002.1 GCA_016786745.1 Chitinophagaceae bacterium
GTGTTTATCCCTGATCCTACATGCTTCGAAAACTCATTTTTCTAATCCCCGTAAAACGGAAGTTTCTGGCTTTGCCGGCTACTGCACGATGTACGATGACGAGTTTTCACCATTTTATCTTCGAAAACTTCGATAGCAGCACAGAAAATGCGCTCTACAGATTTGTATATTTGCAGATATTAAACCTTATCATTCAAAACGTCTTTGAAATGAGCTATGCGTTAGTTCGGGTAAGCAGAACCTTGCCTTTCCCGAATAATTTTTCGGCCTTGGATCAACTGTTTTCGGGCGTATTTAATAACATTAAATCTTGGGGCGACAACCATCACATCAGGAGTTGGAATCAATTTACGCCTACCATGAAGAACGATATAGATTCTGAAAATAGTGATATGGGTGATCACCTTTTGAAATCATTTTTGCGACGGAAACTACCTGAGTATCTCGTCACAGGCAAAGACTCTGGGTTGATCTTTGAGAAAGCCTCAGTAAAAATTAATAAATTCGACTTAACCACTGACCTTTTGGAGTTTGAGTTTCGATTAATACCTGAACCTCTTACGTTGCTTGTCCATTTTGGACACAAAATACTAATTGCCCAAGGAGATCAAATACCATTTCTAATTGCAAAGAAACCCATTCAGCATACTTTCTTATTGTCTCTAGATCAATACGACATTTCGGAATTTCAACACATGGATTTTAGAATTTAATAAGTCTTATGGATGCTTTTATATCTTATAGTCATAAAGATGGATCCGCTCTTGATTTATTGCACAAGCATTTAGCTCAACTAAGAAGAGATGATTTGCTTTCCCAATGGACTGATCGTGATATTCGACCTGGTGGTCGGGTGGACAATACTATTTCAACCGCACTTGAGCGGTCTCAAATATTTCTAGCACTGCTGAGTCCAGATTACATTGCTTCCCAATACTGCTATGACAAAGAGTTTCAACGCGCTTTGGAGCTGGAGCGGAATGGACGGCTTACTATAGTTCCCATTATTCTCGAACCATGCGATTGGCTTAGTACCCCTTTTAGCTCTTTCAACGCTTTGCCTAAAGACGGTAAACCGATCAACACCTATAACAACATCAATACAGCCTTTCTGGACGTTGTACAGAAGCTCCGAAAACTTATCGAAGACGATGGTGTCATCTCGATGTCATCACCAAATAAGGACAGTTTAACGTCTATGAAACCTAAGAACTACCGTGTAAAAAAAGATTTTGATTCTATTCATAAAATAGAATTCGCTGATCAAACTTTTTCGGAGGTTAAGACAATCTTACACAGCTACATAGAAGAGGTGCTTCAAATCGACAACATAAAAGCCAAAATTTTGCGAGATGAAAAAGAAACATTGGAATCGATATTGGTAAATAGAAATATGATCGCTACGGAAGCAAGGCTTAAAGTACATCTTTCTTCCTCCGATGAAAAAAGAGATTTTTTTCATACAAACTCTGGACATAAAATTTCATACAGCATCTACAGCAAGGGAAATGCAGAAGACAAATTTTTCACGATCGCCAACGATGACTACGACCTGTATTGGACCATAGCGAGTATGTATTACGGAAACTCGGGAGAGAAACGATATCGGGCAAAAGATATCGCGGATATTATCTGGAAGGAGTGGCTCGAAAGCGTCGGAATCATTTAGCACGACTGAGCAATCTATGGTCTGAGCGAAAACTAGAAGAGAGTTTGTAATTTCGCATCTCAGAGATGTTTGAACTACCGTTTGAGTAGCCGGTTTGAAATTTTACACTATTTAATCAAGCCTTGATTAGGCGCACATTATATTCCCAAGCAGGGAGCGAAAACAAGCAGCTTCAAAGGACTGTCGTAGCTGCTTTTTCATTTTATCATAAGATCCTCCTCACATTTTCTCATTTTCTCCTGTTCATTCTTTAGGTTTAAATTGCTAGCATAACTCTACCTCAACAAATGACAGGCAAAACCGCAGGCATTAACAAACAATACTTTATTGTTGTCTCCCTCTTAACTTTCATTATTCCCGTGGCTGCTTTTGTAATAGAACATCAAATAAATAACCCTCCCCTGACTTTTGAGTTATTTGGAAAGTAGTTTATTTTTTCAGCTGTCGGACTGCGGCTGTTTATCGCTGGCGTCAGGCAATTTTCAAAACCAGGTTTACCGCGAAGGAAATTTTTCATATTGAAAGTTCAGAAAGCTGGCCCATAATCCGCGAGTTAGGATTTGCAAATCTTTGCTTCGGACTGGTAGGCATTGTTTCTCTCTTCAAACCCGACTGGCGAACCGTTAGTTCGTTTGCCAGCGGTATCTATTATGGTCTTGCCAGTGCTCTGCATTTATCTCAAAAGTTTGCAGGCGCCAATGAAAAATTTGCGCTAAGGACGGATCTAATCATCTTCATCCTTCTTGCTATCTACTTTATTGTTACTCTTTAATACCTGCAATCCGGAGCACGATTTTCCCTAAGGCGAAGAGGAAAGAAATCGAGCCAATCCCTCAATTTTATCGGTATTGATGTAATCGACCTCCAACCCGATGAAAGTCCTCCATGCTTCAGGTGTATCAGGCGCGTTCCAAAATCGAATTTTTTTGCCCATACGGTGCGAAAAGCTGATCATACGCAGCAACTGTTTCTTATCCTCTGCAGAAATATTTCCTGTGCCATCCCAGGAAGAATAGCGGGCAAAATTATCACTGAACATCTGTACTCTTTCTAACGCCAGACGGCTATAATTAATCCGAAAGTCTCCATCGAAAAATATCCATGACGGGTACAACGCAAATTGAGAAGCCGCAGGACGATTCCCGCTGATCACAATCCTGAGTGAAGATGAATTAATCAAAGCCGTATAACCATTCAAAACTTCAACCAATCTGTCCAAAGTCGAACCCGCTTCGCTTTTAATATCTATCATCAATTGCAATGCCCGAGTCTTGTCCGCATAAACAAATCCGCCATTCTTTTCAATACATCTTCTCAACGGCACCAGGTACAAAGAGTCAAGCGTCCGTCCACTTTTCAATTCTGAACTATCGTGCGCCACAATCAAGTTTGCATCAACCAAAAATACATCCGCCTCAATCGAACCAAAGCCATTTTCCCACGCTTTGTAAAATGGAACATGCTGCTCGTAATCGTTGTGCGAATGTGCATTGGCGGTAGTATAACGCTGACCTTTTACCGACACCAAAGCGGATAAACACAGCGCGACCAATAAATACTTACCACTTTTAAGCATCCGGCTGATTTAGATAAGAAGATAGCGGTTTTGTTTCATCCAACCTTCAATGTGTGAACAGGTTTTTTCCTGAACAATTTCTTCACCACATGTCCCTTCCACAACCACAACCCACTCAACACCAGCAAAGGAAAGATAATCCACCTCACAATCATCGAACTCACCGGTATTGTCGACACCGGCCCGTACAAATATCCTACAATAGGTATTCCTAATATGATATGCATCCAGCGGATTATCTTTCTCTCAGTAGAAGCTTTCATAACTCAAAGTTTGGCGCGATCAATAGCTATTGTCAAGGGAATCCTTCTTCTGATCACACTGCATCTCGTAATGCTGGCGATGCCCGTGTTCACCATGCCTCCATCCCGCAAAACGAAACAGCAAAGCATTAGCGGCAATAAACAACACAATCGCGACTACCGATGCTATACGCGTGATGGTCGTCAAACTTTTACTTCTTGAAAAGTTTCCGAAAACGTAGCCGAGTATAAACACCATACAGGCTACAAAAAGTATTCTGATAAGAATAAGAAATACAAATGGCATAGCTGTAATTTTTAGTTCACTCCAAAACTACTAACGACAACCAGCCAACGCTTTGCAGAATAGACAACACGGTCATTTGAAACGACGAAATGGCACATTTCAAAACGTTCGTTCTCCATGCAGCATCAAACTTCGTAAAATTGTCTTACCTGTAGAATTCCGACCGAGGCTCGCAAAGCACCGAACCCCCTTATGTATAAATTGCTCTATGCTCTTTTATTGCTGATTCCAATTTGGGCTCACAGCCAGGAGGGAAACAATAAAATCAGAACCAAAAGTTATCACACGCTTGTCTACAGAATATCTACGGCCACTGCAGGTTGTGTATATGGAACCCGCCAGTCGAATACATACGGTGTTCACCGGGAACACTTAAAAGATAAAGCAGTCATCTTTCTCGATAAGATTAACAAAGGGTCGCAACACTTCGAAATTGAACTTGAATCACGATATAGCGGAAGCTTTACTATAAACCCTGCAAAAGTCTCACTGATGTATTTTCCCACTTTCTATGGCAGAAATGATCTGAGAAAAATTTCTATCAATTAAAAAACTAAATCAGCAGGTACCCTCGCACCTGCTGATTTTTTTACTTTAGTTTGCTTAGCAACTCGTCAACTTCCTGCATACCCCATCGCGGCGCTGTGCCGGCAGAAGATTGGCCACTTAAGACTTTCTTTGCTTTCGTGAGCAACTCCTTTGCTTTGTTTTTATCGCCTCCCCATAACTTGGGGGTCGCATATTTTTCCCAGCCCTCTATATAAAGGGCGCGTGGATTGTCCGGATTGGCTTTACGCGCCATTTGTGTGTACTGGCCCGCTGGTATTCCATAACGCCGGCCGTAAGTTTCCACATTAATATATACCCTCGCCCTGTTTATCATGCTCAGCACAACATACACTTCCGACATCTCTTTTTGTTGAACCGCGGAATCAAGCAACTTCCTCGCCCTCTGAATCGCTTCATCGGCCTTATCCGCATATGGTTCGATCTTATCAGGGTCATCGAAATTTAACCACCCGATTTTCGCATTACAGAACGCCGCATAGTAATAAGGAAGCCATTGTGTTTGTCTCTCATCGGCAACCTGCAAAAAGCTCTCAGCCAGTTGCTCATAGTCTTCGACGGTTTTCGCGTTATCAAGCTTACTGATGGATGCTTCCAGAATTTTATCCGGTTGCTGCGCGTAAGAAACCGTCAAAGTCAGCGCAAATAATAGCATTGAAAAGATTACTTTTTTCATAATGATGCTGTTTATAGATTTTCGTTGATGAAATCGTCGCGGCGGTCTATGCCGAACGACATGAATATCCCCAGGTAATAGCTGCGGGTAGCGGGTAGTGTTATTGGAGTTTTGAACAAACCATTGTAACTATAGTCATAACCAAATATCGACTTCGAACCGAACACATTATTAATACCCCAGCCGATACCTGAAAAGGCAGGATGCTTCCACTTTTTGAACATCGAGAACAGGTACGCAAAACTCAGGTTTACCTGGTTGTACATGTTCGTTTTCCCGTTATCAAACACATAGGGCACCCCCGATTCGTCGTTTTGAATATTATAGTAGGGACGGCCAGTCGCGATAGAATAGGAAAGGTTTACATTGAAATTCAGATCGGCGAAATAACGCTTAACAGCCAGGGAAGCAGTATGCGGTGTCGCGAAATCGGGTTGGAGCCGATACGGGTAGTTGTTGAACCTGCGTTTCGTATCGAGATAAGTATAGGATATCCAATAGTCGAAGTCTTTGAACGTTTTTTTGTCGCGGAAAAACAATTCGATTCCCTTCGCGTAACCATTACCATCGTTCGATACCTTTGGCGCAGTAGTTATTAGACCCCTGTACTTCTTATAATAGGCTTCTATCCTGATTAACCGGTTATGCGCCTTCTTCTGATAGTTGAGAATATAGTGCGTAGCACGCATGCCGGACAAGCCGTCTCCACGCAATAAATATTCTGATGTGGGCTGCTGAAAAAATATTCCATACGCAGCATTGACTTGCCCGCCATCTTTGAGCCGGTATGCGAAACCCAACCGCGGAGCAACACTAAACTGATCCAGTAATGAAGAGTATTCCGAACGAACTCCAATTTTTGCGGCGACGTTCTGCGTAATGTAAAGATCTGTTTCAGCAAATGCAGCGGTCAACTGATCATCCAGGGCGCTTACTGTATCGTTTCTTATATACTCATCCCTGGTGAAAAAATGCTCCGCGCCAATTCTGAACGCCTGCCTTCTATTCAAATTCTTTGTGAAGACCACACGCGCCTGGGCGAAGTTCGCCCGAATATTATTGGTGTTGTTCTTAGTATTGAATGGAACTGCAGGAATGAACACATCGTTGTGATTCCTATCCTGGATCCTGTTTGTTATATCCTGTCCTTGATAGTTGTACGCCAATCCCGCATCTATCTTCCATTCATTCCCCAACAATTGCTTATAAGACAGATTCGCATATACATTCGAGCCTTTGGTATCGAACAGCGATAACAATCCTGAGCTGTCAATATCAGGATTACGCATGCCTGTATGATTATACCCATAGTTGGTATAAAATTTCAGCATGCCCGTCTTACCGCTTTTAATACGGAAGTTGGCGTCACCGGAAATATATAACGGCGACCGGTAGAAATCGGGTCGCTGGCCTACAATGCTGTTATAAAATGCCTGGTTGCCATATTGGGCGCTTGCGCCATAGCTGCTCTTCTTATCGCGCGTGAGCTTCTGAAAACCTGCACCCACACTTGTTGGAAAGATATGCAGGCTTGCCGCCGACTCATCGGGTAAATCAACACTTTCAAGTATGAGAGCGCCGCTCAAAGCCTGTCCATACAACGCGGAATAACCGCCTGTATTAAACAATACACCTTTAAATAAAAAGGGATTTAGCCTCGCGGGTTGAACAATTCCCGGAACGGACGGATAGTTCGGATTTTTTAACAACGTGCCGTCTACAAACTGTTTCGTTTCACTACCAGTGCCACCACGCACAAACAAACCTTCTCTCTCACCAACCTGTTGTGATCCCGGCAACGAACGCAGTGACATCGCTATATCTCCTCCATTACCTGCTACAGTCATCGCATCCATAGGCGTTAAAGAAGCGCCCTTCGCTTTATCGCTCGCCTCGAACGTACCCGCGCTTACCACTACGACATCTTTAAGTTGCCTCGCGTGGGGACTTAAAGTGATATCCAGGCGTATTGAAGAATCGGTTAGCTGAACACTTACCTGCTTCGATTCAAACCCTACTGAAGAAACAATCAGTGTTTTACTGCCACGCTCCGCGAGAGTCAAAGAATAATTTCCTGTTGAATCCGCGCGTACGCCCTTTCCCGATTCTTTTACTCTTACAGAGGCCGAGCCGACTGGTTGATTCCTTTTATCAGTTATCTTTCCGGAAATAATTGTTTGGGCATAATTTATTTCGGAAAAAAATATCAGCGCTAAAAAGAGGATTGAAGTTTTCATTGCCTGCGATTTTTGTTGTCGCCAAAACTACAGGCAGCAAAAAGGGATCAAACAGTAGAATAGACAAGTCCGGAATTTGAAACGACGAAACCACACCTCACGGATCACTCATCACGCCTCACGAAAACACCGCATCCACCTGCGGTTTGTAAGTTTCACTCACCGGCAACTCCTTGTCGCCGATGCAAACCAAATCGCGTTTGATTGCTGTTACTTTATCGGCGGAGATAAGATATGATTTATGGATTCTTATAAATTTATAGCCCGACAATTTCTCTTCAAGAGCCTTTAAACTCATTTTAGTAATCACGGGTTTTGTTGCTCCCTCCAGGAATATTTTCACATAGTCCTTCATTCCTTCTATATAAAGTATCTCGGAGATCGTCACCTTCACCTGGTTGTATTCCACATAAACGAAAAAGTACCCGGGCTGATCATCTTTCGAAGATGGTTTCTGCTGAAGTTGAAATAATTCATACGCTTTGTTACACGCCTTCAAAAATCGCTCGAACGACACGGGTTTCAACAGATAGTCCACCGCATCGAGATCAAAACCCTCCAAAGCATACTCCCTGTAAGCAGTAACGAAAATAATCATGGGTGGATTCTTGAGCGATTGCACAAACTTCAACCCGTTCAACCCAGGCATCTGAATGTCGAGAAATATGAGATCCACCTTTTGTTCATGAAGAATCGCAGCAGCCTCCATCGCATTTTTACAACGGCCAACAAGATGCAGAAATGGAACTTTTGAAATATTGTCCACAAGCAAGTCTAACACAAGCTTTTCATCATCTACAGCTATACAGTTCATCATGACAAATCGAGTTTTAAATAAACACTGAACACATCACCATCATTGCTGACATCCAGGTTGTATTTACCCGGGTACAGCAATTTCAACCGCTCTCTTACATTCGCCAATCCTATGCCGGTATTTTTGTCCTTTGCCTGGCTCTCACGACTAAAATTATTCTTCACCCTGAATTCAATAACATTTCCATATATGCTTAACGCGATAGTGATGAACGGATCGCTCACAATACCGCCGCCATGCTTGAAGGCATTTTCTATAAAAGGAATAAATAACATCGGTTCAATGCGGCTGTCGCCACCATCTGTTTCGATATCAACGTCCACCTTTATATCTTCTTCAAAACGAAGTTTCTGCAGCGAAACATAATTTTCAATCTGCTCTATCTCCCGCGATAGCGTAATTTTTTCCTGGTTCGAATCATATAACATATACCGCAACAACTCAGAAAGCCTGATCAATGAAGGTTCAAGCAAATCAGATTTCTGCCTCGCCAACGATACCATGTTCGTCATCATGTTGAACAGGAAATGGGGACTAACCTGCGAACGAAGAAATTTCAACTCTGCCGCCAATCGCTCCGTCCGCGCCTCTTTTTCTAATTTTTCGAAACGGAGCCTGTCGCTAACGAGTCGAAAAACAATACTGGCCACGAGAAACGGAATGAGTCCGAAAAAAATTATACGTCCATTTTCTTCAGTCAATTGAAAAGTGGGATCCAGCTCAAGAAAAAACACCTTCGCATTGAACGAAAGCTTGCAGATAGCAATCAGTATAACGATATACAGCCACCACGTTTTCTTTGTTAAAAGTTTCGGATAAAGAAAATAGGCATTGAAATAAAACAAGCCGATATGATAAATCGAAGTAACAAGGAAGAAAATATGGGAGAGGCCCATGAATGTATGCCCCCAGAAAAGGAGCGTAGGAATGATCAGCAGAACCGACCAGATAAAAATGTGTACCGCTGGCGCGAAATATTTATTGCGGAATATATTCATGGCACTTACTTCTCAAAAAGTAAATTACCACTTTCAGTATGAACTTGTTACTTGTGTAGACGAAGGGTAAGTATGTGAAGACGAACGGGTTAATAACTGGAATAATTTTTGGTGCCCGGGAGGCTGACTGGTTATCTAACCTAAATAAATGAATGCTATGAAAAAGTATATTATTTCAGGAGCATTATTTCTTTTTGTTGCGATGTTCCTGACTATTAACGGCAAAAGCCAGAAAGTTGATGCCTGCGGCCTGATCACAAAGTCTGAGGTACAATCCGCAATCGGCACTTCAGTACTTGCACCATTAAAAGACGAGGGAAAACTGGGTGACATTCCTTTCTCGCACTGCACTTTCAAAAAAAATTCGGATTTGATTGCCTTGTTACTAACTATTTATACTTACAAGAGCAAAGATGAAGTGAAAAAACTGTTTGAAAGTTCAATGAAGCAGGTTGGAGGTACAGAACCAGTAAGTGGACTGGGAGATGGCGCTTACTGGTGGAAGAGCAAAAATTCTCTTTTTGTGATTAAAGACAAGTATATGGTAACAATATTGCTCGGCCCTGAAACCGGCGAGTTGAAGGCAGCCAAAAGTATCGGAGAAATTGTTGTAAAAAAAATGCCCTGACAAATCTTAGTTATCAGTACCACTGCAGCACGCGCATCAACTGATTTTTGTCATCAGCAGTATATACAACACTTATTTCAAATGTACTTCTCAACTGCGATTGCGTTTTCTGTTGCGAAACCGAATAGTCAAAGCTGGTACCCACCTGCAAACCTTTATAGGTAACGCCCGCATAAGGAATAATTGCATCCTTAACCCTGTGCCACATACCAAGCCTGAATGAAGTAAAACCTGTCTGATCAATAAACATTCCCCACGCGGCGCCTAACGTCAACTCATTTGTTGTGCCCTGCTTGCGATAGTTGCTCGAAAAATAAAAGCTGTTATTGTAGCCAACGTTGATATCTCCACCAGCCATCACCGATAATAAGCTCGGCGATTTAAACTGTTCGGTCATATAACTTTCTTCCTGCTTCAATATATTATACATCGCCACACCTGCGAACAACGATTTATCTTCAAGAGAAAACGAATACATCGCTCCCGCATTGAGATCAAAATAATTTTTCTTTCCGTTATTAAATTCTTCACCGATGGGCAACGACGGATCATAGCCTCCTTCACTAAACTGGCTTTCGAACTGCAATCGCGCAAAATCGATCCTGCTTTCATTGTAACTTCCCTGGAAACCTACACTCAACTTTTGTATGTTGTCCCTGTCAATCGCAATGTGATATCCTGTACTAAATGAAATGCGGTTTGTTTGCACCACACCATCCATCACCTTGTCATTTAAAAATACAAGACCCATTCCGAGCACGCCGCCTTCATTCTTTAATATGTGCGCGTCGCCGGATGCCGTGAACGTAGTATATGGCGAGCCCTCATTTTTCCATTGACTTCTGTAGTTTGCCGCGAACCTGTAAGGCCCCGCGGTGTTTCCTGTTGTTGCAGGATTCACCAGCATCGGTGTAGAATAAAACTGCGACAGATGATATGTTTGGGCTTCCGCAATAATGCTGCCCGAAACAAGTGCAATAACGAAGAGTAATTTTTTCATCATATCACCGTATTAAAAATGTTTTGCCTGAAAGTTTAATCGGTTTTCCATCGGCCCCTGTTGCTATCAAATACCACGTATATGCATCGGAAGGTTGAAGCATTCCTTTAAATTTCCCATCCCAGCCGGCTTCCAGCTGCGACGTCTGGAACATCAGCTGTCCCCATCGATTGAATACTTTGAATGATTGAATACTTTTCAGTGCGCCTCTCGGTCGTAACAGGTCGTTTTTACCGTTTCCATTTGGTGTAAAGCCTGTCGGCACAAAAACTGTCGCGCTCACTTTCACGAGCACAGTGTCAACTATCACACATCCTTTTTCTGTAGTAATTTTCACCGTGTATTCTTTCTCACTATCTGTAGTTGTTGTTGGCGTGCGCGATAGTGGATTGCTGAGTCCCGCTGAAGGCGCCCACTCATACGACTTTCCGATGTTTCGCGCTTCAAGTTGCGTTCCGTTACCTGGTTGTGCAAAAACAGTCGGATAGCGAATGCCCTGGCTACTTTCGCCGGTAACAGTTACCGTATTGGAACCCGGATTTTCGCAGTTGTCTTTTTTGATTATAACACTATATACTCCCGGTTGCGTAACGGCTAAGGTTGCTGATTGTTCGCCTTCAATAATCACATCATTCAACAACCACGCGTACGAGGTGCCGCCTGTTGCAGTGAGTTCAACTGATCCACCACCACATATTGTTGCTGTAGCAGGACTGATTTTACCTGTCGGTTTCTTTGTTTCCTTTATCACCGCAGAATTTTCTGCGGGCCCGCTGCACAATCCCTGTTTTATTATTGCAGTGTATGTTCCGGGTTGAGTTGCGTTGAATGTGGAGCCTGTTTCACCACGAATTTCCGCTCCATTTCGGAACCACTGGTACGAAGTTCCACCCGTTACTGTGAGTAGGGTTGAACCGCCTTCGCAGAACGATGCGGTAGCAGGTGTAATAGAACCGGTAGGTGCGTTTGCCACGCTGATCACTGTGCTGTTTGATGCCGGCGCGCTGCAATTGCCCTGTGAAATAATTACAGTGTAGGTGCCCGGCTGTCGAGCAGTGTATGTTCCATCAATCTGACCCGGAATTATACTTCCATTTCTCAGCCATGTATAAGTAGTTCCTCCGGTAGCGGTGAGTAAAATCGATCCGCCAGGGCAGATTGAACCGCTGGCAGGACTAATAGTTCCCGACGGTAAAGGCGTTTGTGTTATTACAGAAGTATTCGACGCAGGTCCGCTGCACGTTCCCTGTTTTATTACTGCAGAGTATGTTCCGCCACCTGTCACATCGATCGTGGCGCGAGTTTCGCCTTCAATCTCAGTGCCGTCTTTGAACCATGCATATGACGTTCCGCCGGTAGCGGTTAACCGGACGGTTTCTCCTTCGCAGATAGTTTTTGCTGCAGGAGTGATTGCGCCAACGGGTACAGGGGTAATAGTAACGACGCTTGTATTAGACGCCTGTGCGCTGCAATCGCCCTGGTGAATAACCGCGCTATATGTGCCTGCTTCGGTAGCGGTTATTGTTGCGCCGGTTTCGCCCTCCATTTCATTTCCGTTTAGAAACCATGTGTATGTTGTGCCGCCGGTGGCTGTTAACTCCACTGAGCCACCTGTACAAACAGAAGAAACTGCGGGAGAAATATTTCCGACGGGCGTGGCCGAAACGGTAACTTCAGCAACATTCGATGCTTCGGCGCTGCAATCGCCCACATGAATTACCACACTGTATGTTCCGCCCTGCACTGCTGTTATTGTTTCGCCCGTTTGCCCTAATATCTGATTTCCGTTTCGGAACCATGTGTACGATGTTCCTCCCGATGCAGTGAGCATCACCGAACCACCCTGGCAAATTGCTGCCATGGCTGGTGAGATATTCCCGCTGGGAGAGGGTGTGGATGTTACTTCTGCGGTATTTAACGCCGGTGCGCTGCAATCGCCGTTGCGAACCGTTGCACTGTATATACCGGGTTCCGAAACCTGGAGTGTTGCATTTGTTTGACCGCCGATTTCAACGCCATCACGAAACCACGTATACGAAGTTCCACCGGTGGCAGTCAGTGTAGTTGAACTTCCTGCACAAATAGAACTGTTTGCAGGAAAAATTACCCCGCTTAATGCGGGCAGAACTGTTACTAAAGAAAAATTAGAAGCTGGTACACGGCAGTCGCCTTCTATAATAATTACGCTGTAAATACCGCCCTCTGTTGCCTTAAGTGTGTTGCTTGTTTCGCCTTCGATTACCTGGCCATTGAGTTGCCATTCATAGCTTGAGCCGCCGGTTGCTGTAAGTTCTACGGAACTACCCTGGCAAATAGTAGCAAGGGCCGGAGAGATTTCGCCGGAGATGCCACCGCAATCCTGCGAAAAAAGTTTGTGGGTCAGAACAACAAATAACAGCAGACAATAGAACTGCTTCATAAGGGTAAAATTGTTTCCGGATAAAATACCGTTTCAGGAATTTCAAAAGGAGGATAGGTGGATGTAGGGGAGAAGGATACGGAGGATTCGGGCTACAAGATAAAAACTAAAATTGGTAAGTGGAAGTGGTGGTACCAGGCTTTTCGAAGTATATGTAACTTCGTAATTCGTAGTGTTTTAGGTTGTAAATTTATGGTGCAATGTCAAAAACGATTCGTCAAATATTAGGTAAAGGAAATTTTTCCATCAATGGAAAACTCTGGGTGGAAAAAAATGGCGAACGCTTTTTTGGACCGGGTCCCGTGGAATTAATGGAGTTGATAGAGGAAACCGGTTCTATTAATAAGGCGGCAAAAAAAATGAAGCTCTCCTATAAAAAAGCCTGGGAAATTGTACATAATCTCAACTCGATGACCGCCCAGCCGCTCGTAATAACTGCTACAGGCGGCGAAAATGGTGGGGGTTCCTCCATTTCGAAGGAAGCCAGGCAAATGATCAACCATTATCACGAGCTACGTAAAAAATTCAAGAGGTTTATGGAAGAAGAAACGCTCGGGCTCAGGTAACCTTACTTCGCGATAAAACCGGTATCAAATCCACTATTTCGTTGTATTTCGTTATATATTTAAAGATATAACGATACCATGCTCTCGAGATTTCTTGTTTCATCATTATTTATCTCCCAGGTTTCTTTCGGGCAATCTTCACAAAGCGACACATCAAAGCCGGGAATTTTTGAACTTGGCGAAGTAGTAATAGTCAGCTCGAAAAACAATGAAATTAATGCTGTGGTTGACAGCCGTGACCTCGAACAGTTTGCCACCACGAACGTGTCAAAGGCCCTTGATTTGTTGCCTGGCGTAAATCTTTCTGCAGTCGGACCGCGCAATGAGGCAATGGTGTACGTGAGAGGTTTCGATCTCAGGCAGGTACCTTTACAGATTGACGGCATACCCGTATATATCCCCTACGATGGTTACGTGGACCTCGCCCGTTTCACAACATTCGACCTCGCCCAGGTACAGGTGTTTAAAGGTTATACCTCTGTGGTGTACGGTCCAAATGCTCTCGGCGGAGCCATCAATTTGATCAGCCGGAAGCCGGTAAAAAAATTTGAATTAAGTGGAGCCAGCGGATGGCTAAGTGGTGGCTATAGAACAAATGTTAATGTTGGAAGTAACCTCGGTAACTTTTACATTCAGGCCGGCGCTTCGAAATTAAAGCGTGACTACTTTCCGCTCTCAAAAAAATTTACTCCTTCAAAAAATGAAGACGGAGGCGACCGGGATAATTCCTGGAACAGCGACGGGAAATATAATATCAAAATCGCGCTCACTCCCAACAACAAATCAGAGTATGCGTTAAGTTATATATATCAACACGGCAAAAAAGGCACTCCTGTTTATTCCGGCAGCGACACACTTAACAGTCAGTTCAAAAACCCCCGCTTCTGGCAATGGCCCTATTGGGACAAGCAAAGTTTATACTTTATATCAAAAACAGCTATAGACAGTAGCCAGTATTTTAAAACAAGACTATACTACGACAAATTCAAAAATCTGCTGAACTCTTACGACGACGCGACTTTCTCAACCATTACGCGCCCATTTGCGTTTAAAAGTTACTACGACGATTACACCCTTGGTGGTATTGTTGAATATGGAAAAATACTATCCGCCAGGGATAATCTTACAGCGACCGCGCAATACAAGTACGACGTTCACCGCGAACACAACGAAGGCGAACCGGAGC
Organism: Chitinophagaceae bacterium; assembly: GCA_016786745.1. Classification (GTDB taxonomy): domain Bacteria; phylum Bacteroidota; class Bacteroidia; order Chitinophagales; family Chitinophagaceae; genus Flavitalea. Next base: position 14,889 of record JAEUVS010000002.1, read on the forward strand.
GGACAATGTCGGATAAAACTTTTACAGCAGGTATAGAGAATGAATTTAAACTTTCACCGAATGTCCTGCTTTTAACAGGAATTGCTTTTCATAACAGGTCGAGTGGGAAAGCGCAGGATTACAACAGCAATACGAAGGAGGTAACCAATCACGCCTCCAATGGAAATTCTGCATACAACTTACAGGGGGGATTGGAGTACAGGTTGAACAATGTTAATCTTTTAAACCTTTCTGTTGCCCGTAAAACAAGGTTCGCGACCACCAAAGATCGATATTCATACCGTCTTGGAACTGCCATACCAAATCCTGATTTGAAAGCAGAATACGCATTGAATTACGAATTGGGATATAAAGGAACTTTGAGCAGCAAAATAACTTTACAGGCTGCCCTCTTCTATAGCAAGATTAATCAAACCATACAGATGGTTTCGAACGTGAAATTTGATTCAACGCGCAACGCCTGGCAAAGCCAATTGCAGAATGTCGGAAAATCAGAATACCTCGGAGGTGAAGCAGGAATAAGATACCAGGTTACCCCTGCCATAGAATCCGGTTTAAACTATACGTATATCCGCCGAAAAAATCTGGCCAACCCCGATTTGAAATTTATAGATGTACCACGGCATAAGCTCTTTGCATTTGTACAATATGAGATAAAAGAAGGGATTTCATTCCAGGTAAATGCAAATTATAACTCGAAGCGGTACAGCACGACGTATGGTGCGGTTGCCGGATCGTTTGTGGTAATGAATGCTTCTGCAAGAATTCATGTGTGGCGATGGTTCTCGGTGGAAGGAGGAATTTATAACATCGCTGATAAAAATTATGCTCTCGTGGAAGGCTATGCTGAGGCGGGGCGGAATTACTTTGCCAACATTATTTATCGTTTATAATATCGAATCTCAAACAAATGAAATTGAAGAACATTTACTTTACGCTGATTGTATCAAGCTTTTTCTTCCTGTCGTCTGCCGCACAACAATCGCCAGATAAATCGCTTGTAAAAGTGTATGGTGAAGTGAAAAAGCCGCTGAACCTGTCTTTAGATGACCTGTCAAAAATGAAACGTGTTGATGCATCTCTAAAGGATCACGATGGCAAAGTACAAACATACACGGGAGTAGCTGTTCAGGATATTCTTGCTGAGGCCGGAGCGCCAATGGGAAAGGAGCTGAGAGGAGAGAATCTTGCCAAATACCTCCTGGTAAAATGCGCCGATGGCTACCAGGTGGTGATCGCACTGGCCGAGATAGATAATGGCTTTACCGACAACGTAATCATTCTTGCTGATGGTGTGTCCGGACAACCCTTACCTAAAGAAAAAGGGCCTTTTCGATTAATTGTACCGGGAGAAAAACGCCCGGCAAGAAGCAGCTACCAGGTGATTGAAATGGAGGTTAAGAGCGCCAGTCAAAATTGATCCTCGCACCAGCACATAAATCATTTTTTGTTTTAATTAACTAATGTTTTAGTTGCATAACTAAATTTATAGTTGTACGTTTGGTTTATCAATTCGAATTATGGCAAACCAGGCTAAAACTCTAACAAAAGCGGAAGAACAGATAATGCAGACCTTATGGAAGCTGGAACATGCGTTTGTGCGCGACATTCTCGAAGAGCTTCCGGCGCCGAAACCTCACCAGAATACAGTGGCTACGATACTTAAAATACTTGTAGAGAAAGAATTTGTGGGGATCGAAGTGTTCGGTCGCAGTCACCGCTACTTTCCGAAAGTGAGTAAAGAAACTTATTCGCGCTCTACAATTAAAAATGTGGTGAAAAAATATTTCCAGGGTTCCTTCAGCGATGCGGTGTCGTTTATGGTGAAGGAAAACAACCTGAGTGTGGAAGAACTGGAGCTGTTGGTGAAGCAACTAAAAAAGAAACAAAAAAACTGATATCCCATGCCTGCCATCCTCCCTTACCTGTTGCAAACTATTACCTGCTCAGGTATTTTGTACTGCTTTTACCGGGTTGCCTATTATAATAAACGCCATCATCAATGGAACAGGTTTTTCCTGTTGGGAACAGTGGTGGTGAGTATTGTATTGCCTCTTATTAAAATTCATGTACCGGTATCTTACAATGAAACCACAAACAGAATAATTCCTCTCCTTAATATAATCCCCGGTAATAAAACAGAAATAGAAGGCATTACCGCTGCTCCCGAGAATAATTTCAATTACGAGGTTTTACTTACCATTATTTATGTGATCGTTTCGCTGGGATTATTCTTCCTTCTCTTAAGAGGACTTTTCAAAATACTCATGATATACACATCATGCCCCAAAGAAAAGATCGACAATATCGAAACTGTGATGACCCACGAAAAAAATTCGCCATTCTCTTTCTTTCGTGCGATTTTCTGGAACCGGCGTATCGATGTCCATTCTTCTATTGGCGAAAAAATATTTGAACACGAGAAGGTGCATGTACTCCAGCTGCACTCGATAGACAGGTTACTCATCAATTTTGTTCTTACCATTTTCTGGTTCAACCCATTTTACTGGTTGATAAAAAGAGAGATGGTTGTGGTTCATGAATTTGTTGCCGATAGAAAATCCGTTGAAGGAAATGCTGAAATGTTTTCGGAAATGTTGTTAATGTCAGCGTATCCCGGAATGAAATTCGGTGTGACCAGTAGCTTTTTTAACTCATCAATAAAACGTCGTTTAACTATGCTCACTACATTCAACAATTCAAAAACGCGTTACCTGGGCAAGTGGATGCTGTTGCCTGTAATGCTGATCGTATTTGCGGGTTTCACCCTGCGCAGGGAACGCATATTAACCGGGCTGAAATCTCCATTCACTGTTGTAATTGATGCCGGCCATGGAGGAGACAGGAATGGCACAACTGCTGATGACGGAACAAGAGAAAAAGATTTGACGCTGGCGATTGCGAAAAAAATTAAAGCGCTCAATAGCGATGGCCACATCAACATTATTATGACACGAGAGGATGATGCAAACCCTTCACCCATCGACCGCGTGCAGCAAGCCAGTAAATTAAAAGCCGATGCATTTATTTCAATTCATGTGAACAATGATCCGTCCGGGGGTTCAGGAATCCAGCTAATGATGACGAAGAAGGCTACCGAATTTGCGGGGAAGTCGCGATTGCTGGGTTCTATACTGTCGCAAGAGCTTGCAAAAATTTACAAGATAGATGGCGCGTTGCGGGTAGGCCGCACCGACGATCCGGCGAAAGGTGTGTGGGTGCTTGATGCTCCTGAAATTAATTATGCCTCGATACTGATCGAATGTGGAAACATGCGAAACGATGATGACCTTTCGTTTGTGAAATCAGAGGCGAACCAGGAAAAGCTGGCGAGGCAAATACTGAATGCGATTAAACTATACGCCGGTAACAAAACTACGTATGTTCAACAGCCCTCAGCTATTGCGATGATGGTTGAAAAAGGAAGAATAGATCTTGATGTGAAAGATAGTAAGGTTAACAATATTGATTTCTCTAACCTGGAGATGTTGTCATCAAAAAACATTTTTGCCGGGGAGGATTATTCTTCAGATGGTTATGAAATTGTGTTGGTTGATGGCATGTATTTTTCAGATAACGGCTCTTTCAAAAAGAAGTTATCTGTTCGCGAAAATCAAAAACTTTTAATTGTTTCTACCACCAGTAAAAATCCGTGGGAAACGTTGGTGGATTAAGATTTTTCAATTTGTCTTGGTGTTGTAAATCCCCTCTCTCTCAAAGAGGGGATTTTTTATTACATTGGGATGATGAAAGTTCGGTTATACATTTACCTTATTCTTGGAATTCTGTTCATGTTCCTGCAGTTGTCAGCACTTCTTACCTGGATCGTTCCAAATCAGCACCGTTCAACTCAGATATCAATTTCCGACCAGTATGATGTTGGCTACAGGATCGGTCAATTAATCGGAACGTTTATTTGGGGTGCAATTGGTATTACGCTGCTAGTGGCTGCCTCCCGCATCAAGAAAAAAATCAAATTGACAAAGCAGGTAGATAATTTTCTAAAATAGTGCCCCGTGAATTTTTTACACAACACCTTTCTTAACAGGCTTTTACAAATTCAGAAAAGCAAAGAGATACCATTTTACAATCTCAGGATGCTTCTCCATCAGGACCCGCTCGCTTCACTTACGGATACCACAAACTCTACATCCGCATCAGTTGCAAACAGTCCCCATTTGCCTTCCTTAAAATCGTAGGCCCTGAAATTCATGGCCACTTTATCATCAACATACAACACTCCTTTTGTTCCTTCGACAAATAATTCAAGTGCAACTTCATTCTTATCTGAAATTTTAAGCGGCCGCTCGAACTCTGCCATATGAGGCACTTCTGCACGTACACGCGGCCATCGGTCGAATACAACCCTGTTTGCAGCTGGTTCCACCCGGATATAGTAACTCTTCTCTAAATCGTCGGTCGCATAAAACATGATACCGAATTCTTTTGCGCCCTTTTTGAACTTGCAATGCGCCGTTATGCGCCCGAGCTTTGGTGTTTCCTGTGCCAGCGCAGCTGCGAATGATCCTGCTGCTTTCATCTTTACTATCGCATCGTTCGCTATCGCATTGCCTGTGATTACTTTGAACCCCGGTTTCAGATCGTACTTAAACGCATCTCTAACAGGTTGCGGAGCCCTTGCGAGCAGGTGTCCGTTTGCATCGGGATAAATTTCATGAACTACCAGGTTGCCTCCCCACTGCCATCCGCCATTGTCGCTATCTTCTCCGCGGGTAGGGTTCCAGCCGAAGAGAAATCTTTTCGTGCCATCAGATGCGGTTTTTGCCGCGTAGAAGGCGTGGCTGTCGAAGTCGTCGACTTCAGGAATTATCCATGGACCTTTCAACGATTTGCTCATTACATATCTCGTTTTCACTTTGTCGGTGAATTCGGAGAATACGAGGTACCACCAATCTCTCATTTTGAAAATGTCGGGACATTCGTGTGTGAAGTAAAGGTTTGGCGCGTAGAAGGGGGCTTTCGTCTCCCATTTTATCAAATCTTTTGATGTGCATAGCGCGGTTAGTCCTCTTCTTCTGCTGACGCCTTCTTTAAATCGCGCTGCGAGCAGCATGTTATATTCTTTTGTTTCGTTGTTCCAGAAAACAAATGGATCGCGCCAGTCGTGTTTCTCGTATTTGTCTTCGGGTGCGTAGAAGGTGTGTTCCGGAATTTTAGTCCATTTTTTCAGGTCCTCGCTCACTGCGTGCATTACGGCCTGCATGGGTTTTCCCTGGTTGGCGAAGTGGTGGTTGTGACCTGTGTAGAAGATGTGATATTTGCCGTTAGCTTCTATTGCTGAGCCGGTGAAAATGAAAAGATCCTGGTCGTCTTTTGTTCCTCTTGGGATTGCCTCTCCGTTTTCTTCGTAGTTAACAAAATCGTTTGTGGTAATTCGGTACCATGGCGTGCCTTCGCCATGTTTCTCGCTATCGCGGAAGTCGAGGAGGTAGAACAGTTCAAACTTTCCTTTTGTGTACAGTGGGATGAAATCTGCTGCCCATCCGGTGGTGGGTTTATAGAAGAAGTCGTGTGGCTTTGGTTCATCGCTGGTGATGGCATGAATCGCGGTTAAGCTTTTTGGATTATGATTTGCCGGATCGGAGAATTTAAGATTGCCTATAAACGGCGTGATCCCAAACGTTTGAATGAATTTGCGGCGTCGCATGGGCTGAGAGTTTTGGTTGTTGATTACGACGTCTGTTGCCTAAAGGATGTCGTATACTTCTAAATTTCTATTTTTATGCGAGTCCCACAAAACAATTATACCAAAAACACTTCTGCAGAGTTCAGCGTTGTCACGCCGACTGCGCCGCTAATTTCTTTTTTACGGAAGAAAGTTTTGATTCTTCCATACGTGCATGTTGCTGTCTCACCACTTTCGCCGTCTTATGATCGCCGGTATGACTCCAACCCGGCGGCATGATGAAATACAGAATTTTATTTTTTAAACCGGGCGCTTTGTACACATCGCGGAACAACGCGGCGAACTCACCGAAATAAGCATCTAAAAAACTATTCTTGCGCATGGGTCGTGTAATACCATATTCAATAGGTACCGAACGCTCTTCCGGCTGGTAAGTTCCAAACGCGCGGTCCCAAATATTCAGCAGGTTGCAAAAATTAGTGTCCATGTATAACGGATTGCGGGCGTGGTGAACGCGATGGTGCGACGGCGTAAGGATAAATTTTCCCACTTTCCCCAGTCGTCCATCCTTTAACATATGCTCACCTACGTGTATAAATCCTCCCCATAAACCGTCAATAAACATTATGAGTGCGAGCATCGGAGGATTTACGCCAAGTAAAATACACACCGTGGTACGGATAAAATCTGCATAAGGCGCCTCGAGGAAGAAATGCGCGTACGAAACGGAGAGGTTCATGGTTTCCGGGGCATGATGCGTTGAGTGCAGGCACCAGAACAAGCGCACCTTGTGACCAAAATAGTGATAGATGAAATGCCCGAACTCCCAGACAATATATCCATAGATAAACCAGTACCAGGTGAAACTGGTTTTGAAGACAGCATACGGTTCAAACAGGCCGATGCAAAATACTACTACCGCGATGGCGATGAACCTTCCTATGAAAGCGTTCAATACATATGAGAAAAAGGGAATCTTGTAATCAAGGGCCTTGAATTTTCTCAGGACGAGTGCCTTTGTAAGTTCCAGGAATAGTAAAAGCGGAAACAAGGGACGGAACAGGGAGAGAATTCCATCGTAGCTAAGCAGCTCGCGATAGTTACCGGAATTAATAATTTTAATCAGTTCGTTTAGACCAAAAAAATCTTTCAGCCAGTCCACGATTGATTGCAATACTTCCATCGTCAGATTATTTTATGGTTGAACGGATGTGTAAATTTACACAATAGTTCTGGCGAAAAAATCTGTTTAACACGATGAAAAATTCCGCGAACGCGACGACCTCCACATCCAGCCTTTCATAAAAATTTCGAGGCGTTGGATGTTTACATAAATATTTTTTTGTGATTCGAAAGAAGAATGGTTTAGAATTTCTTCATCGAGCTTCGATCTGAGTTCGTTCAGCATGTGTGTGGCCGGATAGACAATCGGCGGTTCGCATATATTAAAGCCATTCATGGATGGTTTTTAATATTACACTAAAATGTTATGCCACGCGGTTTGGTTTTTAACACGTAATGCACATTGTATAAATGAATATCAGATGCTTGGCTGGAATTATTTACTTTTCTGCAACCGTCGCCGATGAGTTATCATAAGTATATACCAAAAGATGTCCAGGAATTATATGAAATACACGACTTCAGGCATGCGGCGGCAATTTTAGCGAATGAATTTCCGGAGGAGTTCAATGATATCATTGATTCATTAAGAAAATTCAGAATAAAACCGCAGCATATTGTTGACAGGGGCGGTAGTGAAAGCCAGATTCCAAAAACGATTTCCAATTTACTTCGACCACTGAATTGGCAGGAAGGGCAGCTAAATGCGAAGCTTATGGTTGATGATGAGGTGATCAACTTCAATACACATAAGATAGATTATGTGAAGGGCAGGGTGGCTTTCGATTTGGAATGGAATTCGAAAGACCAGACTTACGATCGCGATTTGTACGCTTTCAGGGCTTTCTATGATTATAACAGGATCAGCCTCGGCATATTGTTAACACGAAGTGTCGGTTTAAACCCGCTTTTCAAAAAATTCGGTGTGATGCAGAAATTCGGAGCGAGCACAACACAGATGGGAAAATTACTGCCGCGACTTAACGCCGGAAGAAATGGCGGTTGCCCGATTTTAGTGTTTGGCATCACACCTAACGTATTTGAGGATGTGGACGAGTTCCTAAAAAATTTAGAAATTACTAACGATTTTAGCACGAAAACTGGGAGCGATGACCTATCTTTGAAAGCAGAGGAAATAGTAATGCGTGAACGGGAACAAAACACCGATAACGCAGGTAACCTTTAACCCATTAATTCACACGAAATGATTGAGCTAACACCGGCAGAAGACTTTTTGAACTTTGTAGGCGAACGACGCTTTTCAACCATTCTTGCCGATCCACCGTGGCAGTTTCAGAACCGCACGGGCAAAATGGCCCCGGAACACAAGCGGCTCAAACGCTATCCAACGCTCGACCTGCAAGCGATAAAAGATATACCTGTGCAGGTGGCTTCAAACGAAACTGCTCACCTTTACCTCTGGGTGCCGAACGCACTTCTGAAAGAAGGATTTGAAGTAATGGAGGCATGGGGCTTCCAGTATAAAAGCAATATTGTTTGGTATAAAATCCGTAAAGACGGAGGGCCCGACGGACGCGGCGTAGGATTTTATTTTCGCAACGTTACCGAAGTGATACTATTTGGAGTGAGAGGAAAAAACGCGAGGACGCTTCAGCAGGGAAGATCGCAGCCGAATATTATTACCAGCCGAAAACGTGAACATAGCCGGAAGCCGGATGAACAGTACGAAATAATCGAAGGATGCAGTTGGGGGCCCTACCTGGAATTATTCTCGAGGGGCAACAGAAAAAAATGGAGCTGCTGGGGTAACCAGGCGGATGAATATAATATCGCATGGGAGACATACAAGAATAATTCGCAGGCGAATGTGAGAGCCATGAAGCCGAAGAAGGATGCGTTGAAGATGGTGAAATAATCACTCCGCAGAAACAGCCTGATGCTTCCAGAGTCTCTTAAACGGCTCGCTGCGAAGGATCAACTCTTCAAACCTACCTTCATCAATCACCCTTCCACTATCCAGGATATAGATGTAATCGAAATGCTCCAGCAAATGCAGCCGGTGCATCGACGATATCAGCGCCTTGCTGTTAAAAATCTCAAACAACTTCTCATAAATCATCGCCTCCGTTTTCGGATCCACACTACTCGTAGGCTCATCGAGCAAAATAATCTCACTATCCTTCGCAGCAAGAATACCACGCGCTAACGCAAGCCGCTGCTTCTGGCCACCCGATAAATTCACGCCTTTCTCTTTGATATCTGTAAGCAACCCCTGCGGTAACTGATCCACCACTTCATTAAAATGAGCAATTTCGCAAACATGCTTAATCTCGTCATCCGTAGCAGGCAGCCCCATCGTAACATTATACGCAATCGTATTTTCGAATATCTCAGGCTCCTGCGGAAACTGGGTCACTTTCTCGTGTAAAGTTTCAATAGGATACGCCGTGCCGTCAATGCGTATACCTAACCCTGGTTGAGCAGGATACAATCCTCTCAACACCGAAAGCAAAGTACTCTTGCCACTTCCACTATGACCAATCAACGCCACCTTCTTCCCCCTCTCTATCTTAAGAGAAATATTATGCAGGCTTTGTGGAATAAACTTTTCTTCATAAACATCCCTGTGAGAAAAATTGAGTTTTTCAATCTCAACCCTGCTCCACTTCCTCGGAAACCTCAGCGTGTTCTCAACAGGATGCTGTTGTAAATAGGCATCGCTCACTACCTTCACTTCATTCACATGCGTATGATACTGAATGAGCGCAGTGTACTGCAACGCCACATTTTGGAACACACTTGTAAACTGGTTAATGTAACCTAACAAAGTAACCAGCGCACCTACTTTGAACACCTCACCCGGCGTCCAGTGTTGGTAGATAAATCCCACGACAACCATCCCGTAAATCAGGGTAATCATCATATCGGCGGTGAACCACTTCCATTCATTGATGAGCGCATTTTTTCTAAACGGTTTAAATACACGACGAATCTTTTTAAGCAAACCCGACTCCATGCTCCGCTCGAGCCGAAGAGTAATTACCGTCCGGATATTAGAAAGACTATCGAAAAGGTTCGAAGACACTTCGTGCTCCTTCTGATTCATCTCTCTAAGTGTTTTGATAAATGACGCGTCGAATTTAGAAATGACGAAAACCGTCGCGAGGCCCATTACTACGGCAATCGATCCGAATAAGGGAGAAAAATAGACTATCGCTGTGACCGAGAACACAAACTTCGTCAGGGTATAAAGATTTGTGAAACCGCGGTCGAAGAAGTCGCGAAGAGATTCGAATGATTTGCGAATGCGGTTAATGGTTTCGCCACTGTGATGGTCCTGGTGCCATTTCGGTGAGAGGTGAAGTACCTGGTGATATTTTTCGTGAATAAAATTACGGCTGATGGAAAATGCAAGCGTGCGTTCCATAACCCTTGCAGGACCGTGCAAACTCCATTCAAGCAATTTCAATGCAATATATGAGGCAACATAAATAAACGCGTAGTAAAGTACTGCCGACGTGTCGTTCTGAGCTTTATTTACAAACCATCCCAGCAATAAAGGATGCAGGGAAAAAATAATATTGGCGCCTATGAACATGAGGTACACAAGCACCAGCTTTTTGCGATCGGACCGTGCATACTTCCAGGAGGTGTTCAGAAGGGAGAGATAAGGATTTTTCATAGCCGGCATAAAGGTACACTACGTCAAAAAATTTCACTTCGCATATTTTTAAATCCGTCGCCTCCATCTTCTGCAGCGGGTTACCCGGAGTGATTAAATACAGGCATCCGGGTTTGCAAAAAGATATTGACGTGGAACAAAAAAAAGCTAAGACAGGTAACGACAGCCTCCCGGATTTAATGTTTCTACCCTGCTTTGATGACCTTTTCCCGCTTTTGCGATGTTAACTATGAACACCTGGCAGTACCAACATGGCTGTATTAAAATATTCGGTTACAGCTACATGGGAGATTACGGCGAATAAGATTTTGAATTATATTGGGATGAGTTACATACGGAATGCAGCATACCACCCCTTATCAGCCTGATTTGATTCTAAAGTTGAAAGCGAACGACGAGCCGACCCTCAAAGCGCTTTATATCGCTAATTATCCTAAGATCGAAAGATACATACTTGAAAACAATGGTACCCGGGAAGATGCAAAGGACGTTTACCAGGAAGCATTTATCGCCGTATGGAGATCTGTGCAGAACGACAAAGCATCGTTTACAGGGATAGATAAACTGCAGGGATATATGTATCGCGTGGCGCAGTATAAGTGGACGGATCAATTGAGGCACGATAAGAAGAACCGAACAGCCTCGCTTCCGGAAACTGAAATAGGCGAACCTGTAAATAATGAACCCGACAGCGATGAGGCTGACTATATAGAAAAGGTAAAGCAACATTATGCTACAATGGACGAGCCCTGTAAAGATGTGCTGTACCGTTTCTATTACCAGAAACAGAGCATGAGCCAAATCGCGAATAAATATTCGTGGACCGACGCTACTGCTAAAAACAACAAATACAGGTGCCTGCAACGTTTGCGGCAGATGGTGTTAAAAAACAATAACCGTTGAACCACAATTACAACATATCGCCTGAAGAACTTGAGAAGATAGAACGTTTCATTACCGGCGGAATGTCTTCTGCAGAGGCGAAAGAATTTGAAGAGCTGTTAAATAACAATGCGCAACTACGCGAAAAAACAGATGAGATACGTTTATTACTTATAGGTATCAGCGAACATGCCCTTTCGGAAAAGCTTGATGACTTTCATAAAGAAGTGCCGCCTGTTGAAATGCCGCGTGGACGTGTGGTTCCACTTGGAAGAAAATTGCTGATAGCGGCTTCGGTACTTGCGATAGCATTCGTAACCATTTGGTGGTTTGTTGGAAGAAAAACGGATGACGAAGCGCTTTACGCCAGGCTGTACTCTCCTGATCCCGGACTTGCGACAGTGATGGGAAATTCATCGGAGTACGACTTCGACAAGGCAATGGTGGAATATAAAAACGGGGAATACGACAAGGCGCTAAAAGCATGGACCGGATCACTCGGGAATCACCCAACCAACGATACGCTAAACTATTTTGTTGGCGCCGCTTACCAGGCCAAAAATGATGACCGCTGTATCGAATACCTTGAAAAAGTTGCTGCCGACACCTCGAGTGTCTTTAATAAAGATGCCAGCTGGTATCTCGGCCTGTATTACCTGAAATCCGGCCAAAAAGAAAAAGCATATCCATATATTCAACAATCCGGCCACCCAAAGAGCTCTGAAGCATTAAAAGCTATCAACAAAAAGTAAATGCGCCAAAATATAATATTGTGTGCGTTGGCCGGAATACTCCTCACCTTTTTGCATGCACAAAAGAAAACCGGCGATCATTCTGAATTGAGGCAGGCGCTGGATGATAAAAATTACAGCAAAGCACAGAGCATTATTAAGAGTGAAACAGAACGTTTTCTCGCTTTGGCGAACTACGATACGCTCGTTTACCTTATTCCATTCATTGGCGAGCTGAACAATGCCCAAAATGGCGCCGGCAAGGCAGCTGGAGCCATAAATGGTTTCATCGGTCAGTTAAAAGAAAAGAAAGCATCGCCGCGAACACTTGTTAACGCATATCGCACGGCGGCGGATTTTTTCGCAACAGTGGGGCAAAGCAAACATGGTTATGATGCGAGCAAAGCATCTCTCGAACAAACTTTACTCGATCCAAAGCACACCGACCTCGATATCGCACGATGCGAATATAATCTCGGCGTATATGCATATAGGTTAGGCGATATAAAACTGTCGCTGCCTCATCATCGTCGTGCGATGCAAATCCGGCAATCGAACAGCAAAACGGATCCCGAAGACATTTATCTCTCCGCAAATGCAATCGGCGCGCTCATGTGGAACGCCTCCAAATACGACAGCGCCACCCATTATTACAACAACGCCCTCGACGCATTGAGTAAAATGCCTCCTAACGATCTAAACAAATACTTTCGTCCGGGGAATGTGTATAACAATCTCGCGGCACTGTATAGCGCGCAGGGACAAACTTCCGAAGGCATCAAAGCGATGCAGAATACCATCTCCAGCTTTCAAAAGTTTATTGCTTCGGGTGATGCGGGTCCACGAAAGCAATCCGCAACTGAAGGTTTATATGAGGCGATGGATAATCTCGCCGGGATTTATAAAGAAGTGGGTGATTTTGGTAAAGCAGGAGAACTACTGCTGTACTCCTACAATCAAAAGCTTCAGAAGCTCGACCCGGCGCACCAGGGAATTTTTATTTCAGAAATATTGCTCGGCCAGTACTTCCGCGATATTCATGAGTACGACTCGGCACGCATTTACCTGGCGAATGGAATAGAGAAACTCGAAAAAGCCGAAGGTGATTACTTATTCTGGGCCGCTGACGCTTATTATTCGCTCGCGCTGATGAATGAAGATCAGAAGCAGGTTAATAACGCAAATCAGTATTATAAAAAAAGCGAAGAACTGTACGAGCAATCGTACCAGGGTGAATATGACAATGTGTATATGGACTTCCTGAGAAGTGCGTCGGTGTTTTATGCGAAGAACAACCAATATCAAAAAGCTATAGAACGCGCCTACAAAGCGTATGACTACCTGTTAAGTGTTGGCGAAGGAGGAAGCCTGCAGGCATTTTATCAGTTGCTGAATATCGCAGAAATCAACTACCTCTCGAAAAGATATAAAGAAGCCATCCGCTATAGCGAGAATGCGATGAACACTATAAATGCGAAGATGAAGGAAGGCCTGACACAGATGGATTCGGCGAAGATGGAAGTGTTTCAACCAAAGGCCATACTTATCAGCGCAAAATCATCGTACGAACTGGGAAATAAGCGTGATACAACTTTCTTAAAGACTATAGCAAAGAAATTGAGTGAAGGTTTGAGCATGCTCGAAAAACGAAAAGTGTTAATAGATGACGAAAAGAGCATCAACATACTCATATCCGATAACGGGGAATTGATCAACTTCGCAAAAGAGATTGAATTAAGTTTATACAACCTTACCGGAGTTTCATCGCATCTAGACAATTTCATCAACCTGCACGAATCAGCGCTGTACACCCGAATCCGCGGAAGACTTGATAAAGAAAATGCCATCCGTTTTACCGGACTTCCAGCAGAAGTACAACAGGAAGAAATAGATCTCAAAAAGGCACTCACAGCAGGCTCATCAAAAAACTTTTTGAAAGCAGTGGACAAGTGGGAAGAGCATCTCGCAAAAGTGAAAAAAAATTTTCCTGTTTATTACAACATGCGGTACGCAACTATCTTTAAACCACTTTCCGACATGCAGTCGCTGTTGCCGGACAGTACTACGATCATCCGCTATTATGTTTCAGACAGCGCAATACAGGCCCTCGTCATCAACAGGACGACGAAAAATTTTGTGCAATTAAAGAATGCCGGTGTCGCCGAAAAAATAAACACGCTATTGTCACCGGCAGCTGGTGAAAAACTGCAGTTGCAGCTGCTGCATGATTTGTATAGCACAATTTGGCAGCCGCTCGAGAAATACGTAACAACAAAGAAAGTATTGATAATTCCTGATGGTCTTCTTTTTAACCTGAGCTTCGATATGCTCACTCCGCAACCAGCATCAACATTCAAAGAACTTCTGTCGAATAGCTTGTTGCCGAAGCACGTGTTTTCCTATCACTATAGCCTGTTTATGCTGGATAAACATTCCGGCACCGCGCTCGAAGAAAATTATGTAGCGTTTGCGCCAGGTTTTTCAGACGAATTAAAACAGCAATACCTCGGGTTAATAAAAGATTCCGTGGATCTCGATCACAAATATCTTCAACTATTACCTCAACCTAACACAAACAAACTCGCTAAAAAAATTAGGTCATTGCTCGGCGGCCAGGTTTTCCTCGATACAAATTCAACACAGGCCTCATTCAGGAACAATGCACGCGGGCATAAAATTATTCACATTGCGACGCACGCCCAGTACAATAATATCAATCCCGAACGGTCGGGATTGGTATTTGCGAAAAACAATTCCGGCGATGACAACTTTGTTTCTTTATACGAATTATACAACTGCGATATGGAATCCGAACTCACCCTGTTAACGGCATGCGAATCGGGAAAACCGGGATACCAGGATGGTGAGGGCATGGTATCGCTCGCACACGCATTTAACTACGCGGGCAGCGAGAGTATTCTTACGTCGCTGTGGGAGATAGATGAACAGTCATGCAACAGAATTACAGAGTTATTTGTTGACAACATCAGGAGGGGCAAGCCAACCGATGTAGCTTTGCGTGATGCGAAAATCACTTACCTCGAAAAGTATGATGGCAGAATTCTTGCTCCATCGTATTGGGCAGGTTTGATACTAATGGGTCAACCGACAACCATAGAATTAAAAAAGAGCGTTAACTACGCAGGCCTAATCACTGCGTCATTATTATTTGCAACGTTCGTAACAGTGCTGGTTGTAAGAAAAAGAAAAAGGGCCCAACGGATCAGGCAGACATTTGTTCATTAAACTCCGCGAATTTGTTGTACAATTGATACCGTTTTTTGTACATGGCTCCTTTTATTTCGTCCGGGTAGTAGGTGATGTCGAAACCTGTTCCCATTTTTTTCATCGCCTCGCGCACATCAGTATAAATACCCGCGACCGTAGCGGCAAACATCGCGGCGCCTGTTGCGCAGGTTTGCTCGGACCTGTGTATTTTGATGGGCATTCCGATTACGTCGGCCATCATCTGCATAATAAATGGCGATTTTCTTGCAACCCCGCCAATCCCTATCAATCCTTTTATCTCAACACCTTCATCCCTGAATCTTTCAACGATTTTTTTAGCGCCAAAGCATGTAGACTCCGCGAGTGCACGAAAAATACGTGGTGCATCCGAACCCAGGCTCAATGCCGTAATTCCGCCTTTCAACGCCTGGTTCGCATCGGGCGTCCGCCGGCCATTAAACCAATCGAGCGCAAATTCCGAGTTTTCGTCAAATGAAAGTTCAGCCGCTTTTTTACTCAGTTCAGAGATTATTTTATCAGCGATCAACGATTCAAATTTCTCTTTGTCTTTTTCACTCAACAACTGCATTGGCCACAATAGTAATTGTTTGAACCAGGCGTATACGTCACCAAATGCAGATTGTCCTGCTTCAAGCCCGATCATTCCTGGAATTATCGAACCGTTCACCTGGCCGCAAATTCCCTTTACGTCCTTTTTCCCGATGTCCTCAACGGGCGCAACAAGCATATCGCATGTAGATGTGCCCATTACTTTGCTCAGGTAGTACGGTTCAATTTGTCCGCCCACCGCGCCCATGTGTGCATCGAATGCTCCAACGCCAATTAAAGTATCGGCTGGCAATCCCAGCCTTTGCGACCATTCATTGCTGATCGTTCCGGCCGATACATCAGAAGTGTACGTCTTGTTAGGCAGCCGACTAACAAACCCGGAAAGAAGAGGATCGAGTGACGAAAAAAAATCGTCAGGAGGAAAACCCCCGAATTCTTTTGCCCACATTGCTTTATGGCCCGCCGCGCAAACACTCCGCTTCATATCAGAAACTTTTTTTCCGCCTGTGAGCAGGAATGGTATCCAGTCGCAATGCTCCACCCAACTGTAACAGGCTTCGGCAACATCTTTATCGCTGCGCAAAATGTGAAGCAACTTTGCCCAGTACCATTCCGATGAATAAATGCCTCCCGAATATTTAAGGTAGTCGGTTTTGGATTTCGCGTTATGTTCGTTGATTTCAGCGGCTTCATCGATAGCAGTGTGGTCCTTCCACAAAACAAACATGGCGTTCGGGTTATTGCTGAACTCCTTCAGAAGCGCAAGTGGCGTTCCTGACTCATCTACTGCAACAGGTGTTGATCCCGTGGTATCTACTGAAATAGCCTTTATTTGCGACGCAACGTCAGCACCCGCCTCTTTAACGCAATTCTTCACGCTTTGTTCAAGGCTTTCTATATAATCCAGCGGATGCTGGCGAAACTGTTGTTCCGCGCTGTTACAGAACAGACCCTGCTTCCATCGTGAATAATATGTTGTGGAAGAAGCTATTTCTTTCCCGTTGGAGGCATCAACGATAACTGAGCGTACCGAGTCAGTGCCGTAGTCTACACCTATAACATAACTATTCATATCAAGCAATAAAATGGGTTCCAATATACCATAAATTAGTACTCTATGAAGTCGGTTATTCCTTTTCTTCGTTTAATATCCCAGCGACTCGTTGCATCCAACCTGCAAACACCGGCAGAAACAGTTACGTGGATGGGAGCGGTACAGGCGCAGGACTATCCCATGGCGAAGTGGGGAGTTGGCGTAAGGACAACCGGCGCAACTGAAAACTCTGTTCAAAATGCGATTGACAAAGGCAGCATTTTAAGAACGCATGTGCTGCGGCCAACGTGGCACCTTGTTTCTTCAAATGATATTCACTGGATGCTTCAGCTTACATCAAAGCGCATTAAGGCCACAATGAACTGGATGAACAGGGAGCTGAATCTAACACCTGAAATTTTCAAAAAAAGCAATCGGCTCTTAGCCAAAATTCTCGATGGCGACAATCACCTCACCCGGCCTGAAATAATCGCCGCCTATAAAAAGTCGAGAATAGCTGTTGATGAAAATCGTTTATCTCATTTACTTGGTTGGGCCGAGTTAGATGGCATAATTTGTAGCGGCGCCAATGCAGGTAAGAAAACCACTTACGCGCTTTTATCCGGGAGAACAAATCCCCGCAAACCAATATCCGACGACCAGGCGTTGCTACGCCTCACAGAACAATATTTTAAAAGTCATGGACCGGCCACCGCTGCGGATTTTACGTGGTGGTCGGGGCTCACGTTAACATTGGCGAAGCAGGGAATTGAGATGGCCGGCAAAAAGCTGGTATCAGAAATTATCGATGGGAAAGAATACTTGATGGAGCCTTCTCTTAAAGATCCTCAAATTGAAAAGGGCGTTGTTCACCTGTTGCCATCATACGATGAATACCTGGTTGCTTACAAGGACAGATCGGCGCTCATTCCGGCAACAATCACCAAACAAATAATTTCTTTCAATGGCATCTTCCGGCCCGTAATTTTGGTTGATGGAAAAGTTGCTGGTGTGTGGGCAAGAAGTTTTGATGGAAACACAGTTGTGCTGGAATTGAAATTTTTCGGAAATGTGTCGAGGAAGGTTAGAACAAATTTGGCGCATAAAGCGGAACAATACGGCAAGTTTATCGCATCACCTGTAATAACAAAATTTTTAGTATGACCGGAACGCCATTAAAGGCCTGATGCCTGTGTTCGACAGCTATGTACTCAGTTTTATTTTCGTTGGAATATACTGGGGAAACCACCATCACCTGCTGCATGCCACCAGGCAGCGCAATTGCATTCGCATTCGTTCATACAGGGATATCGTTGGGCATATTTGTAATCGTCGCGGTAACGTGGCTGATACCTGACAGGAATATCGAAAAGGCAGTTATACACAACGAACTATCTTCCTAAGCTAACCTTTTGCCATTTTACATATTCAGCCGAATCAATTTTTGACGTGTAGGCAACGATGATATTATCTTCATCAACCGCTGAAACAACCGGGTAAGTAGAATAGTGAATGTCGGGTGTAATAAACTTATCCGCTTCTCTTTCGCCCTTGCCGCTTCTTACCTGTAGTCCTATTCTTTTATTGAAGTCATTTCCCATTTTCACGGATTCATCCCATGCAATCACAAGTTTATCACCAGGTACTGTCGCGATTTGCGGATGCATACCCTTCGCGCTTATACTATCGTGATGTTTAAAACTTCTACCATTATCATTTGACCTGATATAAAAACTTCCCTTGCTGGAACCACCGGTATACCATGTAAAATGCAGTCCGTTTTCGTTTTCAGTCATCGAAGGGCCGGTATGGGGACAGCCCCTCAAGATCCAGTTATCATTAAAAATGCGTTCAGGTGAGCCGAATGTTTTTCCTCCGTCTGCAGATACAATATGTACCATATCGCGGATGCTGTCGTTGATAATTCCTCGATACAAAGCGTGAATTCCGCCAGCCCTGTCAACAAACATTTTTGTGCGGCAGCAGGGGCATGCGGGCTGGCTTATCAATGCTCCTTTTCCAAATCCATTTTTGCCATTTGTGGAAGCGTAGTATAATGCCGAACCTTCCTCTGCCCGGGTTTTCCTGTTGTCGAGCCATATTATCCCCACCTCACCACTCTTCAGCAAAGCCACATCTGAGTAACGCTGGTCAATTGCGGTTTCATCGTCAACCAATCTTTTCGACTCAGTCCATGTAGCGCCGTTGTCGAAGGACTGTGAATAGAAGACAAGTCCCGAATATTTGTTAGCCGGGTTAGGATTTTTAACGCCCCATGTGGCAATGATTTCTCCAGAAGGCTTAAAAATAACTTTCGGCAAATTTTCCGCATGTGCGTGTATGTTAGTACTGCCCGGTATAACGAAGGTTTTGTCGGATCCGTCGAGAACCGAGTAACATAAAACGGAAGTTGAATCATTCGCCTGCCTTACCCAACTCAATACGGTACGTCCGTTATTATCTTTGGTAAGATAGGGTGACGATCCGGGAACTTCATCTGCACTTATCTCACGCGATGAATGTATACTCCTCACCTTTTCATCCCTGAGCGACCAGGATACCAATAATGTAACCATCGCGACCGTTATTACCAGTATTTTTCTCATTGATTTGATTTGAAAAGGTTGCCAAAATTGTACGAGAACCCGATATTAATAGTTCTGGGATCTGCCAGTGTATAGCTATACCCCGACGTGCCTTTCGAAACAACATTCGCGTAATAAGAATCTGTTATGTTCATTGCGCTGATCCAGATTTCCATTGCTTCAAACTCATATCCTGCTCTTAAATTCAATGATGTATAGCCCTCGTACTTCGATGTGTTTTTTGGATCGGTAAAATATTCACCTACGTGCTGAAGTTCCGCTCCCACCCTAAGTCCTTTTATAATATTTGGCCTGTACCACACTTCCGAATTATAAATCCAGTTCGGGGCGCCATTCATTTCTTTGCCATCGTATACTTCGCCTTTTTCGTTGTACTCTACAAATTTGTGCCTGCTGTATGCGCCGCTCCACCTGATTGTAACTTCTTTTACCGGATTAGCGGTGATGCCTAATTCGATTCCCTGGTGGGATGTTTTACCTGCGTTTACATTAGCGAATGATCCGTCGTCGAGTTTGGTGGATACTACTTCGTTGGTGCTGTTGAGCCGGTATATGTTGATGTCGGCCATAAGTTTTCTGCTGATGATTTCCATCCAGCCACCAATTTCATAATTCCTTGCAACCGACGGTTTAAGATCGGGCACCTTAACACCTGTGTACATCTCTGTAACCTGGGGAGGAATAAAACCTTCGCTGTAGTTGGCATACACGCCCGTGCGGTTCGAAAAATTATATGTAAACCCGATCTTCGAACTCACCTTGCTGAAAGTATTGAGCGTATCAGCTGATCCGCTGAAAGAAGAAGATGAAAGATTATTGGTGAAACCGTACCTGAACATATCATATCGCACAGAAGTAACCACCCTCAACTTTTCAAACGGCGTAAATTCAAAGCTTATGTACGATGCATAGTTGCTTATGCGCGTTTTGTAATCGGATAATATACTGTCCGTTGCCTCGTAGCCGGTGTATTTTTTTGTGACTGTATCTTTTTTTATCCTGATGTACTGCGCGGTGTATTCTGAAGGGCTCACGTCCGCAGATACTCCACCGATAACCACGGCATCCATCCATTTAAAATCCTGTTTGTGCTGGCCATACACAGCGTAGCTGTTGAATGAGCTACTGTTGATCTCGCCATGCGCAAGGTCCCTTCTTCCCAGCCATTCGTTACCACGTTTGCGGTAGTCATCCTTAATTCTGTATGCGGGATTCTGCCCGATTGTATTATCGCGGTAAACAAGCGACATCGAACTTTTACTGTTGTCGTTCCATTTATGGGTTAAAGTCGACTGATACCGAAACGCCTTTACCTCGCGGTAAGTAAATGTTTGCGGGTTCCGAAATTCTTTTTTCGCAAACATGGCGCTATCGATTCCGCCAGGCATATCGCTGTAGTAGTCGAGCCAGGTGATTTTATTGGTAAGACTTGTAGCCCCGGAAAATTTATAGTCTATCCTTGCTGTAACAGTAGATTTATGATAGTCGCTGTAGTCGAGGTAGTTATTGTTTTTATCTGCGAAGTAACCCGACACGGCAGCGCCGAATTTTCCAGCGGTGAAACCAGATTGAAGGTCGGCTCTCCTGTAACCTCTGTCGTTGCCCAGTAAAGAAATTTTCATTTCAGGAGAAGCTGTGGGTGCGTAAGAAATAAAATTTACGACTCCGCCAATCGCTTCGCTGCCATATAATGAGGATGATGGCCCCTTTATCACTTCAATGCTCTTTACGTTCGCCATGTTGATTTCGAGCAGGGCGTTGTGGTTGAACAGGCCAGTGGTTCTTATGGGAATTCCATCGTCGAGGTAAAGAAAAAGACTTTTAGTGGTGATGGGCTGCCTGATACTCATCTGGTGCTGCTCGTTGCCGAGGCTAACCATATTCACCCCACTTACTTTATTAAGAAGCTGGTCGATGGTGACAGCCTTCGTTTCCTTTATTGTTTTTGAGCTGATAGACGTGATTGCAACCGGCGCCAGCGAACGTTTAACGCTTTCCCTGTTTGCTGTTACCACTACTTCCTGGAGATATGATGTAAAGGCGGGAATGGTATCCTGCGCACTTGCCGCACCGCCGGATATAATAAAAAGGATAGTAATAAGTCTCACTAACATAACGGTAGTTTGTAATGCGGCACGAAGTAAATATTGCCTTTCGCCGAATCAAAGCTGATCGGTAATGAATTGCCGGATTAGTTGAATGAACTGAGGAGTAAGTGGAAATCCCTAATTTCTGAAGAAAAAAAGCAGCCTATCCTTGATTTTTACAATTCATACGCAGTTTTTCTCAATTCATACATAATTCGATTTTGCGCATTTAGCCGGGTCTGCATCCGATGTTGAAAAGGTATTAATTTCGGAAACAGACAATGAAGCTGCCGCGTTACACCAGGAAAGACTACCTCGTATTGTTCTGGGTGATATTACCCTTTACAATAGTGCTCAATACACTGATCTTCGGAAAGTTGTATTACAGCACGTGGTACACCTTTGCCCTCGGCACGGCGCTCTCCGGCATCGCATTCAGCTTCGATTTTGTGTTGTGCGGGTTGGTTGCCGTGGCGCTTAAAAGCAGGCTGCCAAAGGAAAATCAGTTGCCGCTGCGGCTTACGCTGATGATCCTTACATTTCTGATCATCACAGGATTATTTCTCTTCTCATTAATTAAGGGCTACGAAGCCATCAATTTATTTGGATATACTTTTAACGAGGCCCGCTTTATATGGAGTTACATCGCAATGGGCATCTTTAATATCTTTCTCACTTTCCTTATAGAGGGTATTTCGCGATTCGAAGAATGGAAAGCAAACCAGAAGGAAACGGAACAGGTTAAAATTTCGTACAGGCAAACGCAACTATCCGGTTTAAAAAGTCATATCAATCCACATTTCCTGTTCAATTGCCTGAACACCTTGTCGAGCCTTATCAGCGAAAACGAAGAAACCGCTGAAAAATTTCTCGATGAGATGAGTAAGATTTACCGCTACATGTTGCGCAACGACGATGAACAGCTCGTGCCGCTCGCCACCGAAATTAATTTCATCAAATCTTATTTCTACCTGCTCAATACGCGGTACTCAACATCGATGCAATTGTCGGTGAGCGTTCGTTTTTGCGAACGTCAGAAACTCATTCCGCCACTTACGCTTCAGTATATAGTGGAGGATACCATTGCGCAGAATTCCTTCAGCAAATCCGCGCCGTTAAAGATCAGTATCAAAGATGCAAACGGCTTTCTCGAAATACGCAATTCAGTTCAAACGAAAATTGGTATTGATAAATCGCTGTGCGGGCTTCGTAGCATCGTAGAAAAATACCGCCTGCTTCATGAAACAGATTTTCTTCTGAAGGAAGAAAATGGCGAGCGGCTCATACAGATTCCATTGATTGTTAAAAATGAGCCTGTAGCCGTATGAGATTCCGACCTACCAAATTGCAACTCTACAGCTTCATCGCCTCAATGCCGATCATCGACTTTCTGCTGAACTATATCCTGTATAGCGACCGCCTCTTTCACAATGGCAAAATCTGGCTGGTATCATACCCGCTGATCTTCGCGATCGGGGTGCTTTCATGGTCAACGCACGTGATGATCAGCGACAAAATAAGGGTGAACTACCCGGGATTGAAACAATCGGGTGTAAGAATCGTGCTCCTCGCCTTTTGCCTGATTCCTTTCATGTCGGCTTGTGTGATTTTCATTTTTATACTTTACGATTCTTTGCACATCCTCGGATACCAGATGGATATGGACCACCTGAAGATGGGGCTGGCAGTGGGCTTCAGTATCAACCTGATTTTTGAAACGCTTTACGAAACCGATTACATTCTCGAAAAATATAAAGAGAGTGTACAGGAGAAAGAGGCCGCCCACCAGATGGCCATGCAGCAGGAATTTGACACGCTAAAGAGCCAGGTGAACCCGCACTTTTTGTTTAACTGTTTCAACACCCTTTCATCGCTCATTAGTGAGGATAAGCCAAAGGCCGAAACGTTCCTGAACGAACTCAGTAAAGTTTACAGGTATCTTCTGCAGAATAATGAAGATGGGCTCAGCACACTTCAGAACGAAGTACAGTTTGTGCAATCGTATTACAGGTTGTTACAAACGCGCCATGGCGATGCAGTTCAGCTAAATATCCAGATCGACAAACGTTATGACCTCTACCTGCTGCCTTCAATGTCTCTGCAATTGCTGATAGAGAACGTGGTAAAACATAATGTGGTGTCGAAAAGCGCACCGCTCGAAATTGACATTTTTAGTATCGCGGGCAATAAGCTTGTTGTTAATAATAATCTTATCCGGCGTGTGGCGAAAGCTGCGAGTAACAGGGTTGGCCTCGAAAATATTAAAGCAAAATACAGCCTGTTGAAACAACCGGGTTTCCAGGTAATGGAAGATGAAAGAAACTTTACAGTAGTGCTGCCTCTTATCTGGAACAATACAACAGCAAGAACAAAAAGCTCATACCAAACCGAACTAATAAATTAATCACCCTAAATAGAAACGAATGAAAATTCTTATAGTAGAAGACGAGGAACTGGCCGTAAAAAAATTACAGAAAACGCTGCTTGGCATTGATAAAATGGTAGAAATTGTCGGGGTAACCGATAGCATAAAAAGCACAGTTGAATTTCTCAAAGAGAACCCACCACCTGACCTTATCCTGATGGATATTGAACTCGCCGATGGACAAAGCTTCGAAGTATTCAATATGGTTCCTGTTAAAGGACCAGTTATTTTCATCACTTCATATGATGAATACGCGCTGAAGGCTTTCAAAGTAAATAGCGTGGACTACCTCCTCAAACCCGTTCAGAAAGAAGAACTCGAAGCCGCGCTGAATAAATACCGTCAATTAAATGAACCCGCCAAAAGTTCATCAGATATAAACAACCTTATCCGTGAACTGCAGAGTAAACTTCAGCCGAAGGAATTCCGTAAACGTTTCCTGGTGAAGCAGGCACAAAAGCTTGTGAGTATCGAGGTAGATGACATCGCATATTTCTACAGCGATGGACGGCTTAATTTCTTCAAAACACGCGACAACAGGAAGTTTGTAGTTGATTATACAATGGATGAACTTTCTGAAATGCTGGATCCGGAAAAGTATTTCAGGATAAGCCGGTCGTTTTATGTTTCTGTTGATTCAATAGACCAGATTCATGATTATTTCGGGAACCGGTTGCTGTTAAATTTGAATCCTCCGTTAGATAAAGAGGCGCTTGTTAGCAGGGAAAAGGTGATGGATTTCAAAAAATGGATGGGTAAATAGACAGCGGGGAAACAGAGCGGAGAAAGAGGGGGTCATCGCTCTCTTTCTCCACTCTCTTTCTGCATTATGCTACTGGCACATGCAACTCAAAAATCGATGTATGCTGATGCATGTATGACGTAAGCGTAGCGTTAATCGCATTGAGCCTTTTCTCAAGCGCAGCCTGGTGCAACTGATTCTTCAACTGCTGAAGATCGCAGCCCTCATTATCAATATCGATTGTGTAAAGCAACGCTTCCTTCTGCATCCCGATGTGTATCCGGCAATTGCGTGTACCCGCGTGCATTACGCTTCTTACCCCTTCTTTCATTAACAAAAACACATCGTGCCGTAACCGCATATTCAGCGTTACCATCTCTGCTTTCTTGTCGACAAGTAAATCGATGTTTGCACCGTACCTGCGCTTCATAGCGTCGATAAACTCCCGGATTCTATCGATCGTTTTCTCCATGCTGTCGTTCACCGGGTCGATGCTCCACAGCATATCATCCATCGCGATAATCATATCATGACTCTTGGTATGAATCTGTTCAAAGTATTCGGTCGATTTCATCGGATCCTTTTCGGATTTAAGCCGTGCCATCTCACTAAGAATATTGATCTTGTTAAGCGCGGTATTCACCTCTTCGTGAAGGTTATCTGCAATTTCTGCGCGCATTTTTTGAATTGCCGCTTTTCTTCTCATCCGCTCCTTATCAACAATAAAAAACAAAAACGCAAAAAATAAGATCAGGATGCTGTAAAACCACCACGTCTGCCAAACGGGCGGCTCAACTTTAATGTTGAGCGTGGTGACGGTTTTACTTTCAACGCCGTCCGCATTTTGCGCTTTTACGAAGAACTGGTATTTGCCCGGCGGCAGATAACTATAGTCTACCTGGTTAAAATCATTGGCTATCTTCCATTCATTGTCGAGGCCGTCGAGTTTATAGTAATAGCTCCATTTCTTGTTGTAATATTGAAGGCCGGAAAAGCTGATCGAAATAAAATTTTGGTCGGGATCGAGTTCAACGCGGCTTAGTGTTTGAAGCGAATCGACGGGAAGTGTTTTATTCAGCACCCTGAATTCAGTAATCAGAACATCGGGCGGCGTCATCTGCGCATTCAGGTGATCCGGGTCGAATACGATCATGTCGCGGGTGGAGCCGAACGCCAGGCGGCCGTCGGGCAGCCTTGTCGAACTCGAATAATTGAACTCATCGTTGGATATACCATCATTGCGATCGTAGTAGGTAAATGATTTTTTGAAAAAGTTCATGCGGCACAAACCGTTGAAAAGCCCGAGCCACAGGTTGTCCCGGTCGTCTTTCTGAATACTCCTCACAATATCCGACGGAAGGCCGTCGGCAGATGTAATGTGAGTGATCTGTTTTGTGTTGCTGTTATATACGTTGAGGTTCCCGGTAGGAAATATCATGATGCTGTCGTTGAATTCGAACGCATCAGTTACAGCATCGGCAAGCAATCTTCTTCCCGGGGGACCTTTTGAAGTAAGATGTTCCATGATACTGTCATCACGTGGATTAATCTTATACACTCCATCCATGAGCGTGCATATCCAGATAAACCCTTTGCTATCCGACACAATTTTTTCAACCTGCGATGAAGGCAGCGCATACTTCCTGTTGAAACCATTGTCGAAGCTGAAAAGCGCATGCTCGGGCGCCCATTTATAAACGCCGCTATTGGGAATTCCCAGCCATATGTTGCCATAGCGGTCTTCTTCGATTGTCCGCACGAGTTTGTTCTTAAAATCCGGCGGGTTGTGATATTCAGATCTCCCGGTGTAACTATCGTAGATCATTAATCCCGATTGCAGGCCCATCCAGATGTGCCGTTTGTCGGCCAGCGGCGCTATGCACCATATAGTGCTTAATTTCTTTTCATCGTATGTTGCCGGGAGATAATTAAGGTTGCTGTCGTACTTATGAATGCCATCGTTCCAAACACCCGCTAATAACGTGTTGTTGAAAGTTTTCCCGATCGTAATGACACTTCCGTCGTCCACTCTTCCTGAGCTTCGGTTGCGTTGTTTA
>JAEUVS010000015.1 GCA_016786745.1 Chitinophagaceae bacterium
AGGATTCATCTGGAACAGCCGCACGAAGCAGTTTACTGGTCAAAAAAATTTGAAGTTTCTACTGTACAACTATACAAAGCTGTCCAGGCAATCGGCACAAACAAGGTCGACAAAATAGCCATGTACCTTTCACAGCATCAATAAACGGGATCATCCTCCTCTTCTTCACGCTTCTCCAGCCGTTTATTTTCTTCTACATCATTATTTCTCTCATCCGGCTCCGGACTTTGGTTCGGTGAAGCCGCTGTTTTTGCGGCCTCTTTAGCGTCGAGCACTACACGCGCACGATCCTGCCACTCCCTGGTATGGCCCTCCTGCCTGGGATCATTTTTGTCTGTCATAGCGATTTTGATTAAAGTCCCCTGTTATCAAGATCTTTTTTCCGCTCATCAGTATTGATGTAGTCTTCCTTCTTTTCTTCGCCACTCCTGTCGGTCAGGTGCGATGATTCATTTCTACCAGCGCCCTTCGGTTCGGCTTTCATTTTTGCAAGCTCATCCTGCGAGGGCAAATCCTCTATCTTACCTGAGTCGCGAATATATTTTTCTTTCTGGCTGTCGTTGCCAGTTGTGCCGGCAAGCTTATCCGGTTGATCCTGTTCGGGGAAACGGCTGTTTTTGTTTTGTTCCATATTGAGGTTTTAAAAGTTAGATGTTGACTATTTCAGGGACTCCTGGATTTTCTTCACCGCGTTAAGGTGTTCGCGCAGCGTAGGAAGTGTTTTAGCTGCGAATGCTTTCAATTCAGCATCGTTGCCGTTCTGGCTGCAGTCTTCGAATTTCTTTACATCTTCCTCATGATCAGAAACCATCATGTCGATATAGTCTTTATCGAACTCCTTGCCCGACTTGTCAGTCAGTTCCTTGATATGATTCATGTGTTCTTCTCCGGGAGCGGGTGGAAGAGTGATATTCTTTTTGATTGCGAGCGCTTTCAGCTCGTCGTTCGCGTTTGTATGGTCACGAACCATCAGAGCGCCAAAATCTTTTACTTTCTGGCTGCTTGCTTTTTGTTGAGCCAGTTTTCCCAACTGAACTTCGAGCATCCCGCCACTGGCCGCTTCAACAGCAAACTTCGAATCCTGTTCCGAAACCACTCCCGCGGCGCTGTTATCGGGTGCCATGTTTTCTGCCGAATCCTGTTTTACTTCATTCGATTCGTTAGCGCTTTTTATTGCATCGTCGGAGCCGGCATTGTTACAGGCTACAAATCCTGTAAGGGTCGAACACACAAGGGCTAAAGTCCATATCTTTTTCATAACAAATTGTTTTCGTGAATATGCGGTCGTTCCAGCTATCAGTTACAAAACATATGCCCTGCCCTTACCTGTGGTGAGCAATACACATTAGATCGGCTCGCCATATTTCAGATACCTTCAATCCGGCGTCGGTGAAGTAACTTGCAGCATGAACCATGCTATGCAGGGAGTGGACATCACACAAGCGATCAGGACACGACGCACGATTAAGCCGGAAAAAATGAATGGCAGGATTATCCCTGAAGATATTATTGTGGATTTACTATCCCAGGCCGACTGGGCACCCACCCACGGGCGTACGGAACCATGGAGATTTGTAGTGATAGCACCCGGACGCGTGAAAGAATTTGCAACCCGTCATGCGGGGCTTTATAAGCAGCACACCGATCCGACATCATTCACCCCGGAAAAGTTTAATAAGCTGGTAATGCTGGGCGAAAACACATCCCATATCATCATGGCATGGATGAAGCGTGTTCCCAATCACAAGGTTCCGGCAATAGAAGAGATTGCCGCCACCAGCGCAGCTATTCAAAATATTTTGCTCACCGCAACGGCTCATGGCATCGCATCGTTCTGGAGCACCGGTGGGCTCACACATCACCCGGCGATGAAAGAAGAATTTAAGTTGGGAGAAGAAGATATAATTCTAGGCTTTATATACCTCGGTTATTCCGATGAACCATTCAAAGAAGGCAGCCGTATGATTCCTTTATCCGAAAAAATTGAATGGATACGATAATGAACGACAAGGTGAGCTTTGAACAGCTTTCACAAAAATTAAGCGGCGAACTCCATTACGATGATACGATGCGCATTTTATACGCAACCGACGCATCTGCCTATCGGGAACTTCCTCTTGCCGTTGCCTTTCCCAGGTCGGAGGCCGACATCAAAGAACTGATCAGGTTTGCCAATGCGAATGCTGTAGGATTGATTCCACGCACCGCAGGTACATCGCTCGCCGGACAGGTGGTAGGTAAAGGTATCGTGGTGGATGTGTCGAGGTACTTCACAAGTATTATTGAATTGAATAAAGAAGAAGGATGGGTGAAAGTACAGCCGGGTGTTATCCGTGACGAATTAAATGTTTTTCTGAAACCGCATGGCTTGTTTTTTGGCCCCGAAACATCTACGGCAAACCGTGCGATGATCGGAGGAATGGTGGGGAATAATTCATGCGGATCGAATTCGGTTGTTTACAGAAGTACAAGGGAACACCTCCTGGAAGTGAATGCAATTTTGAGTGATGGTTCAGATGCACATTTTAAAACTTTGACGATCGACGAATTTCACGAAAAATGCGAACAACAAACGCTCGAAGGAAATATATACCGCACAATCAGAACCACTCTCAGCGACTACAATAACCAGGTAGAGATCCGTAAAGAATTTCCGAAGAAATCGATTGAAAGAAGAAATACAGGATATGCTATTGATATCCTGCTCGAGTCCGCGCCATTTACAGCGGGCGCAGAGGATTTTAATTTCTGCAAACTGATTGCGGGATCAGAGGGAACGCTGGCGTTTATCACGGAGATAAAGTTAAATGTAGTGCCTTTGCCTCCTCGTGAAAATGCCCTGCTGTGTGTTCATTTCAATTCGATTGATGAGGCATTGCGCGCTAATCTGATTGCATTGAAGTATCATCCGTCGGCGAGTGAGTTGATAGATCACTATATCCTAGAGTGTACCAAAGACAATATAGAGCAGGCGAGGAACCGGTTTTTTGTCCAGGGTGATCCAGCCGCGATCCTGGTGATAGAATATGCAGGCTCCAACAGAAAGGAAGTAGATGAAGTGGTGGCGAAGGTTGAAATAGAAATGCGTGCCGCCGGGTTGGGTTATCATTTCCCGGTTTTATTCGGAGACGATACGAAAAGAATTTGGACACTGCGCAAAGCGGGCCTCGGGCTGCTTAGTAACCTGCCCGGCGACGAGAAAGCCGTTCCGGTAATTGAAGACACGGCTGTAGACGTTCACGACCTTCCTGCATATATCCGGGAGTTCAATGAAATTCTAACACGGTATAATTTATATTCCGTCCACTATGCTCATGCCGGTTCCGGTGAGCTGCACCTGCGCCCAATCATCAACCTGAAAACGGAAGAGGGCAACCGGCTGTTCAGAAAAATCGCTGAAGAAATTGCAACGCTCGTAAAAAAATACAACGGCTCGTTAAGTGGTGAACATGGCGATGGCAGGTTGCGCGGAGAATTTATCCGCCAGATGGTGGGCGATAAAAATTATGAACTGCTTCGCGTGGTAAAGCGCGCGTGGGATCCCGCGAACATTTTTAATCCTCATAAAATTGTTGACACGCCGCCGATGAATACAATGCTTCGGTACACGCCGGGTCAGCAAACGCCGCGATTTAATTCTGTTTTCAGGTACCAGAACCAGGATGTGCTGATGCACGCTGAACAATGCAATGGATCGGGAGATTGCAGGAAAACGCATATTTCGGGAGGAACGATGTGCCCTTCGTTCATGGCCACAAGAAACGAGAAGGATACCACACGTGCACGTGCTAACATTTTGCGCGAATTTCTTACGCGATCCGAGAAAGTGAACCGCTTCGATCATAAAGAGATTTACGATGTGATGGATCTATGCCTGAGCTGTAAGGCGTGTAAGTCGGAGTGCCCTTCGAATGTTGATATGGCAAAGCTGAAAGCAGAATTTCTGCAACACTATTACGATGCGAATGGCGTTCCTGTGCGCGCCCGAATGATTGCGAACTTCTCAATGTTCTCGAAATGGGGTACCATTGCGCCACCACTGTATAACTTTGTGATGAAAGCGCCGGTGTTAAGCAATGCAGTAAAATTATTTACCGGTTTCGCACAGCGTCGCTCGATGCCGACCTTATATAAAACCACGCTGGGAAAATGGTATCATAAGAACCGATTGTCTGACAGGGATGAATCAAAGAGGCGCGTATACCTTTTCTGCGACGAATTCACCAACTACAATGACACAGCAATTGGCATCAAAGCGATCCAGCTGCTCGAAAAACTGGGATATGAGGTGATTATTCCGGAGCATGTGGAAAGTGGACGAACATGGTTGTCGAAAGGATTGGTAAGAAAAGCGCAAACGCTTATCAACCGAAACATCGAGTTGCTCATTCCGCTTATCAGCGAAGAAACGCCATTAATAGGAATTGAACCATCGGCGATTCTCACATTCCGCGATGAGTATCCCGACCTCGCTTCGGAAAAAAATCTCGAATCAGCGTTTTACCTGAAAAAACACGTCTTTCTTATTGACGAATTTATCGCAGGAGAAATTGAAGCGGGCCGGATCACTAAAGATAAATTTACCAAGGAGCATAAAACTATTTTGCTTCATGGCCACTGCCAGCAAAAGGCTTTAAGTGGCGTGGGCGCTTCTGTAAAAATGCTCTCGCTTCCGGAAAATTATAAGGTTCACACCATTCCTTCCGGTTGCTGTGGAATGGCCGGTTCATTTGGATTTGAGAAAGAACATTTTGATGTGTCTATGCAGATCGGCGAGCTCGTATTATTTCCCGCTGTTAGAAACGCAAAAGACGACACGATTGTTGCAGCACCAGGCACGAGCTGCCGGCACCAGATAAAAGATGGAACGGGCTCGGAAGCCAAACATACCATCGAAGTACTTTTCGAAGCGCTCGTTTAAAAATTTTTTAGCGAAAGAAAATCACTGCTATTTATCGAGGGTTTTCCCAATGAACAGAATGGAGAATGATGAAACTTGCTTTCTCAAATTTTTCATCATCCTCTAAATCTGTTTATATGAAAACACAAAAAGGTTTTTTAATTCTTATTGCGTTTGCGGTGACTTCCGCAGGCTGCAGAAAACAAGTTGAATACAATACAGCCGTTCCTGTAAATGAAAGCGGTTATCAGCGGAGTGTCGCCGCGGTTACAAAGGAAGTGGCGGGTGCCCTTATGGAAGTTTATGCCGATCACAAAGCATTGATGGAAGTGAATGCGGCCATCGCATCGGGCTATTACGCTGACGAACGGGTTCTTTTAAAAGACTTGCTGTTTCCCTCGCAAAGCGAGCTCTATCGAAGTGAATCGTTCACAAAGTTTAAAATCGATACCGGTGTGTTCCGGCGGAGATTCTGTGAGATTATTGAGCGGGGCAATTATCCACTGCTTGCTGCAGAGCTGAAGCCTGCACAGAGAACAATCGGAAGCGTCGCGCTGCATGCGAGGATTATATCCGACAGCACTGCATCAATTCTGTCGCCATTGGTTCCCGTAAGCATTTACTTTCCGTATTCGGAGAATTTCGGTAAAGCACAGATATTCGATTCGCTACCCCCGAATAGCAAGCTTGCAATGGTTCTCAAGCCTACGATCGTTTATACAGACAGGGATGCGGACAACGCGCCGGGTAAACGGCCGTACCTGTGTTCGAATGCCGGTACTAAAGTCTGCTATCTCGACGTGAATGTAAACGACGACTACGCTGAAATCGTCCCGACGCACATCGTTACAGTAGGAGCGCTCGCGGCCGCAGCAACTACCCCTGTGGTGCCCAAGTCAGAGCTTGTTACAAGAACATATCACGGCTCATCGCGACTCACAAAACAAATGGATAAGCTTGTAAGTTTTACCGGCAATGGAGGCGGATCGGAAATTAAAGTTTGTCGAGTGAACGCGTACCTCAGGAGGACCGATGAACAGGTAACCGACTTGGCCGGGGATTTGATTACATTGAACTACACGAGAGCCGACATACGGAAGAAACGATGGAAACGGGTATATGCTGTTTGGGATCCTAACTGGAATTACCAGGACATCGAACAGATTTATGCAGTATATGAAGACGACACCTACGGTTCAAAAACAATTTCAGGATCACTGACAACAACGGTAAACCTCCCCGGGAAAATTGGTAAAGCGGAAGGCGAAGTGGGTTTTAAGATATCGGTGATTACGCAGGATGATATTATCACGCAAAGAAAAATCGACAGAAAGTCATTTCTCAGGGATGGACTCAACAACCAGGGATGGGGATTTCTCAAAGACGGTGATGATTTTTTAGCCGGGGTTAAAGACTGGCCGGTTATAGACGGAGGTGCCATCTGGAGCTATACATTTCCTTATCGGATTTATTAACCAGGGTTAAGGCGATTTGCAATCCCCGGCATTATTTTGGGATTGTCGGCCCATCTGATCGTGTCGCAAGTAATTTTTGAAAAACCCTATGTTCCAATAAATGCAGACCCTTTAAATAAGGGTCTTTTTTATCTCCGCTCAGGGCTTCCTACTAACTTTCAATCCCATGTTTAGAATTTCTTCCCGAAACGGGAAAGCGGCACGGTTCTTTCATAGTGTTGCCGGCCATCTCGAACAAAAATAAAATTGCATCTGTAAACCACTTTAAATCATTGCATAGCATGCGTTATTTGCTCTATCTGAACCATCAAAAAACCGGAGTTTCCGGGTTTTGGTTCGGTACTTGCCAACATAAGTATGTTCAATCGTACTTTATGAAACTCCTTAACCTCGTAGCGTGTATACTTCTGACAACCGGCTCTGCCTTCTCGCAGGCAACTTCAGAGATTACCGCTTTTAATGCAGAGAAAGTAAATGACGCCGTCGCGATTACCTGGACACCCACAGACGAGGCGACAACAAATCATTTCGAAATACAAAGGAGTACTGACGGAACAAACTGGAAAGTGGTGGCGATTATGTTTCCCTTCGAGGATGTTTCAATGGTTCATTCTTACAAGTACAGCGACAAAACGTTTAATAGCGAAAGTTCTTATTACCGAATCCGCCAGATAGAGACGAACAGGAAAGAATCTTTTTCGAAAGTGTTGATAGTGGAAACGGCCATAACAAAGAAATAACAGGACGGTTTTTTCATAATAGTTTTTCTCATACTCTCTACATTCCCCGTACACTAAAAGGGTCCCTGGCAAAGGAGGGACCTTTTTTACTTGTCCCGAACCCTGCGAGGGATCACCCGAAACTATTATCTCGTCTTGATTACAGAGATCACTTTCTGGTACGCCTTGTTCTGCAATCGCAGGAAGTATTGTCCTGCAGGCAGGGCATTATCCGGCACGTCGATGGTATGAGTGCCTTCATTGTAGTCTCCTCTTGTAAGCACCTTCACTACCTGTCCCATCGCGTTAATTTGTTGAATCATTGTAAACCCTCCGTAAGAAGAAAACTGGAGAGAAAATCTTCCGGCAAAAGGATTCGGCCATGCTTTCAGAATCAAGCCGTCGCTTTGGTTATTGTTGTCGTCTATCGAATCAGGAAGACCACATGGTCCGCCACTAACCAGCGGCAACGATTGATAGTGGTCGAGCAGGAGGTTGTCGAGCAGTGGTTGTTTAACACAGAACCACCTCTCTAACACTGTTGCATATACGCTTCTGAAATCGTACTGAAACGCGATATTATGAGCAGTCTGAATGTCTGCTGGTATTTCAGGGCTTTTCCCGAGTACACCCGACTTCACATGTTTACCGAAGAGAATCAGCGGCGCGGCGGCGCCATGGTCGGTACCCATACTGGCGTTAGATTTAATTCGTCTGCCGAATTCCGAGAACGTCATTCCAAGAACACGGTCATCAAGACCCATCAGTTCAAGATCGTTTTGGAAAGCAGCAATTGATGACGACAGGCTTTTCATGAGTTCCGCATGAAAACCTGTTGTGGTATCGCTGGCATTCACCTGCTTCTTGTGTGTGTCGAAACCGCCTATCGTTACAGTATAAACCCTTGTTTGCAATCCACCACTGATCAGGCGCGCCACGATTTTCAACTGATCGGCCAGGCTGCCATTCGGATATGTTGCCATGTTATTGCTGCTGAGATATGCGGCGCGGATAATGTCGGAGTATGTTTTTGTTTTCTCTGAAATCACGCGAACATATTTCAACGCGGCATCGCCCGGAATTTGGTTCAACGGGTAATCGTGAAAAGGATTGATAAAGTTGTAAACGTTAGTCGGGTCGGTGATCGACAGGCCCATGGATATCACAGGACCCTGAACATCGACAGTTGGAACGGGACTGATTTGTATAGCAAGTGGATCGGGAGATTCGGCGTTGGGATACATATCAGGGTAGCCAGGATATTCGGATTCAAGATATCGTCCGAGCCAACCTGTTTTAACACGATTCGTGCGATTATAAGAAGCGTCGCCGGTCATCCAAATGTCAGTGGATTTGAAATGTGAAAAATTCTGAGTTCCATAACCGACAGACTG
Organism: Chitinophagaceae bacterium; assembly: GCA_016786745.1. GTDB lineage: Bacteria > Bacteroidota > Bacteroidia > Chitinophagales > Chitinophagaceae > Flavitalea. Next base: position 8,489 of record JAEUVS010000015.1, read on the forward strand.
AACAATTGATGCCTTTCCGCCATTATATAAATTTTGCAGTTCCGTCATTGCAGGATGCAGGCCCGACTCATCGGTTCCATTTAGCCGGAGCACTTTACTCTGTGGTATCGCAACGTTTGTACGGGCGTTGTAATAATTAGCGTACATGTCGAGAGGGATCACCATGTTCAACCCGTCGTTACCACCCTGCAACTGTACAAGCACGAGGATGTGATCGTTCGAAGCAGCCGAACTTAATAAACTTGTAAGCGGGTCGTCGGCAGCGGATCCGAATGCTCTAAATGATAACCCATTCAATAAGCCCGGCATCGTTACGACCGCGGGAAGGCTGGTTCTGAAAAAATTACGCCTGTTCATATGTTCGGTTTCGGTTATTGGATTTTTATTGTCAGCACAAGTGATACTCCGGTAAGTTGGTGATGAACTTAAACATGTTCGCCAGCGATGAATTGATCACGGCGTTATTGTTCGAAGTCCATGCGTTCGTCCAAACGTTATTGTCACCAGTATTGTTGACCAGGAAAGTATTCTTGATATAGGTTTTCGAATTGTCGGAAAGCGGATAACGGAGGATAAGGTTAACAACATCCGTTATCAATTGATCGGGGTCGGAAGGGTTTGATGTATTCGCTGCAAACGTTCTCACGTTTACTATTCCTTCATCGATCATGTTATCGGTAAACTTCGCGCGCCTGGGAAGCGAATTACTGTTGATCCATAGTTCATAGAACATCGGTTCCTGGTGATACGCCGGCCATCCCGACACATCCGGGGGCTGAAATAGATTTTGTTGCATTTCTGCCGCGCGTGAATACAGGTTATTAAACAATGGATATCCGGCCGCATAATCGGTGTATGATGGAAAAGGCACGTTAAACTCACGCATCGCGCCGATAATAAAATCAAGAGGACTTTTGATATAACATGCGCGGTTAACCGGGTCGAAGAAATGTTCGCTTTTGAAAAGAGCCGCAAGAACGGGCTTTATTTCATAATTGTTGTCGCGCAAAATAGAGGCAAGAGGAGATATTACACTTGTTTCAACGCTGTCATCAATGTTGCTGTTTACAAAAAAGCGGTAAAGTTTTCTGCAGAAAAATTTCGCGCATTCATTTGTTGCGAATATCATATTGATGAACCGGTCGAGTTCATCAAGCGCGTCGGCGCTCCCGGTGATTGTTGTATTATTATAGAACGCTGAAAAAGTTTTCGGTCCTGTATCGTGCATTGCTGGTTCGAGAAAAGCTTCAAACGTATCGCTGTTTACTCTCCATCCGGTAAGTACGCGCGCTGCAGCGATTACGTCATCTTCGGTATATAATGAATCGGGTCCCTTTCCGACGGTAAAAAGTTCCTGTAGTTCCCGCGCATAGTTTTCATCTGGAGCAAGCTTGGAGTTGAGGTATCCGTTCAGGTGAAACAGCATCGCGGGATCGGTGGTAACATCTTTTGTGAGCTGTCTTACATTTCCGAGAGCATTTCTTCGCAACAAATCATGGTGACGGTATAATGGTATATGCTGTTCTACTTCTTCTTTTTGCACAGAAAAGTGATGATGCCAGAAAAGGACCATCTTTTCAAATATTGTTCTGTTCTGGTTGATGATGAGACCTGCCCACCACTTGTGCAGACTTTCTATACGCAGCGCATTAATGGGCCCTCTCACATTGGGATCTGCTATCGGAGTAAAATCGTTGATCCATGTAGCGCCCATCGCCACACCTGCATCATCGTAAGTACCGTTAAGCGTTTCGATAAGACCATAATCACGAACAGGAGGAGAAACAGCTGAAGCATCGGTCAACAATTCATCTACGGCCTCTCCTGGCGTCATCGTCAAAAAATATTCTACATCCTGCCTCGTTGCGCCAAACATGGTACGCTTAAGAAGATGCGCCACCTCGTTAGCGGTCCATTCGCCGGCGTATGGCGCAGTACCGCTCAGTACGGTTCGGGTTGACGCCACCGACAGTGGTGACCCGGGCGTTTTTACTGACTTTAAAAATGCTCTTCTGTTCATGAGGTACACGTTGGTTTTGGTTTAACGGATCAGCGTGATAGTTCCCTTTCTATTCACAACCTGGTTATTCATATTCCTGTACTTCACCGTATAAACAAATACATTGTTGGACTGGATTACCCCCTGGTATCTGCCATCCCATCTTGTGTTAATAGAATTCGATCTGAAAATCATTTGACCATAGCGGTTGAATATCTGCATTTCGAAATCGGCGGGCACCTTTCCAACCGGTCCGAAATAATCATTTTTTCCGTCGTTATTTGGCGTAAACGCATTCGGCAATTGAACCAAAGCATCCTTCAGCACTACTACCGTAAATTGTGTTGTTGCGCTGCAATCGTTTTGATTTATACGGGCGGTATACCTCGTAGTTTCAACAGGTGCGGCAACTGGATTGGAGCATATCGAACAACTCAAAGTAGGATGTGCATCCCACGTAATATTTCCCTGTTGAATAGTTGGAAGAGGAACTGTTTGTCCTTCGAAAATCGTATCTATCCTTTTCATCTCTTCAAATGCAGCCGCAAGCGGAATCGGATGATATGTAATCAGTGCCGAATCATAACCGCAAGCATCCTGCATCATTAACGGGGAAAGATTAAAAGAGGCAACATTGCACACGAGCGTATCCTGCGTGAGCGTATCGGTAAGTTTGAATTTTAGAACTGCAAAATCGGTTTCACCCTGGCCGTCAGAGAATTCGCCATCGAATGATTCAGAATCGCCGGCGAGATAATATTCACGTGTATCGGGTTTAAACAACGAAGCACGCAGGTAGTCGTTTTCTGAACCGCCATAGATTTGTTTCCACATCACGCTTCCATCAGCGCTCAATTTTACTACCCAAAAATCTCCTTCACCTTTCGAACCTGTTATATCGCCATCAACAGAATAAGTAATTCCTCCGACCACATATCCGCCATCTGAATCTGTCATGATATAATTAGCATATTCTGCGTCTGTGCCACCAAGTGTTTGTTGCCAGTTTACATTTCCAGATGCTGATACATTGAGAATCCAGTAATCCTGGTCGCCCTTTGCACCCGAAACATCTCCGTCGCTCGATGTTGTATAGCCTGCGAGCGTAAGTGTTTCGCCGGCTCCTCTTGTCATACTGTAGGCAACATCGTTTTGCGAACCTCCATAAATCCTGCTCGAATTTTTATTCCCCGACTGGTCGACGCTCAGCAGCCACACGTCGTAATTTTTTTGGTTGGCGGGAATATCGCCGTCGGTGGAATTCGCGTAACCTGCAACAAAAATTTTATCGTTGATGATTTCAATATCGAGAAGCTCTTCATTCTTACTTCCGCCATAGCATTTGTTCCAGAGCACGTTTCCTGAAGGATCTATTTTTATGAGAAGTCCATCGGTGTAGCCGCCTGTGCTATGATTGCCGGATGCGATGCCATCAGTGGATGACGTTGTTGCCGCGATCAGAAAATTTCCATCGTTCAACGGCACGATCTGGTTTCCAATGTCGAGGCCATTTCCTCCCAGACGCTTTTGCCATATAACGTTTCCATTGAAATCAAGTTGCAGCAACCAAATATCTTTCGTACCACCGAATCCAGCTACTACATCACCATCGGTTGAATTCGTTTCGCCCAATACAAGGAAACCATTTGATGTTTCAATCACGTCGCGGGCGCTTTCATAACCCTTGCCCCCCATCGTTTTTTTCCAGACGATGTTTCCGCAGCGGTCGAGTTTTATGATCCAGAGATCCCAATATTCGCGGGATGCGTCATTAAACACATCTCCATCCTTAGAAGTTGTGTAGCCTGCCACGATAGTGCCACCGTCGACGGTTGCTTTAATTACAAAAGGAACATCAGTTGACGAACCGCCGTATTTTCTGGCCCAGTGAAGTGATGGAAGTTGGGAATTGGCCGGCGAAACTGCCAGCAGGAGTGCAGAACACAGTAATACCACGAAGACTATTAGGCTTTTCAATGGTCGGATTTCGGATTTAGGACGGGATTCTTGTACAAATATTGTGCTGCTTTATTGCTAAGTCAATTGTTTTTTCCGCAAAAATGTACTAACAAAGACAGTAAAAATACTAGGGACACACATAAATAACGGTGGGGGTTTGGTTTACAGAGATTTAGAGCAAGCAACTTCCAGGATTCATGAACCTGGCGGGCCATCATGAGATTGTTACAGGAATAATTGGAGTTCGGGTTTATTACATATCTTTGTACAAATAGCGACTCTTTCGCATCAGTAATCGTTAATTATCCTGCTTTCGCATATTAGTTAGTCTTACTCCTGCATTTTGTCCGATTCTTTAAATTTTTTTAATCATCAAGTATGAACATTTATGTTTCAAACTTAAGCTTCAACGTTCATGAGGAAGACTTAAGGGAATTTTTCACTCCATTTGGAGAAGTTACGTCAGCCAAGATAATCAACGACCGTGAAACAGGAAGGTCCAGGGGATTTGGCTTTGTGGAAATGAGCGATGACGCCGCAGCCGCAAATGCCATTAAGAGCCTCGACGGCGGTACTGTAGATGGCAGAACTATCCGGGTGACGGAAGCCAGGCCCAAGGAATCTAATTCCTCTGGAAACTCCTACAAAAGCAAAAGCCCTTTTAAAAGAGACAACAACAGATGGTAAATAGAGAGCCCCTTTTACAGGGGCTTTTTTATATTGCGGATACGAATAATGAAAACTGCGATTAGTGTCATAGCAATATTTTTTTCAATTGCTGTACTCCAGGCTTGTGATGAAACAGAATCGAAACAAGCCGAAGCCCGTTCAAAGACCGAGATCGACTACGTTAAAGACTACATAAAACCTATCCCGGGCAAAAGTGATAGCATACCTGTTGAAGAAAGTAACAGGGGCGAAGTGTTAATAGCCTACTCCGATTGCAGGTCGTGCCATACGGTAGATAAAAGGTTTAAAGGTCCCGCATTTAAAGACATTGCTAAAAGGTATCCCGTAAATAATGGTTATATCGAATTGCTTGCCCACCGCATTATTTTAGGTGGAAGCGGATCCTGGGGCTATGCCGTGATGACCCCTCATACCACCCTCTCCGTTGATGACGCCAGGTTAATGGTGAAATATATTTTGTCTCTTAAAGAGTGAAGTAGGCAAATAAAAAAACCTCGCAATGCGGGGCTATACGGGCATTACAACTTAGTTGCTCACGGGCAATCATACTCAACCCTTGTGTATCCAAAGTAATTAAAAAATTCATCATTGCTGCGCTCAATGGATAATGGCAATCCAATCGAGTTGTATTTTGCCTGAACGGAGGCATTATTCATACTGTAGTTGCGGTGTATGAATTGAAATACCGGGCTCTGCCTGAGCGGATTGATCTTGTAGTCGTAGCTCGACGATTTCGAGTACTTCGTTGCTAAATTACCCCTGCTGTCATACGTATACGTGGGCCGGCGCACAGGACTCAGCGTGCCAAAGTCGTTTCTGGTATTTACTATCGTTTCTTTTATCACTCTTCCCTGTGAATCGTATTCAATTGTGGCGACGTCTGTATAGAAAGGTCTCCCTTCGTCAAATAAGATCAGGGAGTCTTTGATGATCTGGCTATTGCCATTGTACGTGTAGTAATGATGGTTGTATTCCCACGAACCATAAAATTGAATGTACTCAGTTAATCTTTTGTTTGCGTCATATTTGAAGTAATGAGCATCCGGAATGGTGCCCGGTTGGTACAATACGCTGTACGGATTGCCGGCGGAGTTGTAACTGAAGACTGCGTCAAGCGTTGCAGGACCTGGAGAACCAGGATATTTCTGGTACAATCTGCGGATTTTACATTTGCTAAGATCAACTGTTGCATCGCTTGACGTTTCGAGAGTTAACGAATCATTTGTTACAGTGTCAACGGTTTTGGTACAGGACAATAACTGCATCACGCCGACAAAAAGAAAGGCCCTGAGAGGCCATTGGAACTTTTTCATGTTTAAGGTTTTTGCTTTGTTTGAGGCCAAAAGGTAGTGCTTTCCCATTGACAAAAATCAAGGCTCCTGTACTAAATTTTTACAGGCTGCGATTTCGCGCGAGCGTTGTGGGAGGTAATGCGGGCATCGCCATAAACGTACAATGCCCAAGTAAACAGTTACTCAGGCATTGGCGTTTTCTTTCGTGGTGTGGGGCGGGATCGAACCGCCGACACAAGGATTTTCAGTCCTTTGCTCTACCGACTGAGCTACCGCACCAGCTCGCTATTTGCGAACCGCAAAATTAAGGGTTCTCATTTGGAAATCTGAGTTTTATCTGCATTTTTATGTGGGAATAACTCGCTTCTCTCCAGATCCCTCACACTTCGGTTCGGGATGACGTTCGTCAGTTACCGTAAACACTTAAAAACTTAATCCTCATTATCTTCAGCTGCTCCCACGTAAAGTTGCCCTCAGCCAACTCATCCTGCGCCACCTGCAACGACGAAGTCTCACATCCTTTGAAATATTCCAATATATCTTCCTGTTCGTACTCATCCAGCATCTCATCTATAGCGTAATCCAGGTTCAGCCTCGTACCACTCGCCGCGATCGTTTCCATATCCTCCAAAAGCGAATCCAACCTTAAATCCTTGTTGCGCGCTATCGTTTCCAAAGGGATCTTCTTATCTACCTGCTGAATGATGTAAACCTTGTTCACACTCTTGTTCGCCACTGTTTTCATCACAAAATCATCCGGCCGCTCAATGTTATTCTCCTCAACATACGCCTTGATTAATTCCACAAAAGGTTTACCATACCGCGCAGCCTTACCCTTACTCACACCCTGGCACTTCTCCAGCTCCGCGATTGTGGTAGGATACATCGTAGCCATATCCTGCAGCGACGATTCAAGAAAAATCACAAACGGAGGCAACGATCTCTTTTTAGATTCTTTCTGCCTCAGTTCCTTCAGCATGTTGAACAATTTGTCATCTGCAGAAAGTGACGTCCCGTGGTCCGGAGAATCTTCATCATCATCCGCATTCGCTTCTTCAAAAAGATTATTCAATACGATCATGAAAGATTTCGGCTTTTTCGCGAAATCAGCGCCCTTCTTACAAATTTTCAGGATGCCATAATCCTCGATATCCTTGCTGATCAAACCATGCAACAGCATCTGCCTTATCAGCGAGTTCCAGTAATGATCCTGCTCTTCTTTTCCGATACCAAATTCAGGAATACCGTTGTGCCTGTACATATTGATATTCGGCGTTAACCTTCCCACGAGAATATTCACAACGTAATCCGTAGCAAATCTCTCATCAAGCGCCTTCAGCACCTTCAACACCTTAACCACATTATCTTTCGCTTCAACTTTTTCTTTTGGATTCAGGCAATTATCGCAATTGCCACAATTTTCATGTGTGTACTCCTCACCAAAATAACTGATAAGCATCTTCCTCCGGCACACTCCACTTTCCGCATAGGCCACGGTCTCAGCAATAAGCTGCGCACCTACTTCGCGTTCGCTAAGTGGTTTGTCGCGCATGAGGTGCTCAAGTTTCGAAACGTCTTTATGGGAATAATACAGAATACATTTTCCTTCCAACCCGTCACGACCCGCGCGGCCGGTTTCCTGGTAGTAATTTTCTATACTCTTCGGGATATTATAATGAATTACAAAACGGATATCAGGTTTATCGATTCCCATTCCGAACGCGATGGTAGCCACAATTACCTGCACATCTTCATTCATAAACAGGTCCTGACGCTCTGCGCGCAGCTTGCTGTCGATACCGGCATGGTATGCCACCGCTTTTATATCGTTTTGCTGGAGCAGTTCCGCAAGCTCTTCCGTTGTTTTGCGGTTAGTGGTATATATAATTCCTGTTTTGCCTTTGTTCTGGCTGATGAATTTTACAATGCTCTTGAGGGATTGTTCCTTCTTGATCTTCGGCTGGATTTCATAATACAGGTTTGGCCTGTTGAAAGAAGAAATAAACACTTCGGGCTCGCGAAGACCAAGATTTTTGATAATGTCACTCTGCACCTTCGGAGTGGCCGTAGCAGTAAGTGCGATCATCGGCGCACTTTCGCTGATCTGCTCCATCATCTCCCTTAACCTCCTGTACTCAGGGCGAAAATCATGTCCCCATTCGGAAATACAATGCGCTTCATCCACAGCAAAAAATGAAATCTTCAAATCTTTGAAGAAATCAAGATTCTCCTGTTTTGTAAGTGTTTCAGGAGCTACGTACAACATTTTAGTTCTACCTAAAACGAGATCCTCCCGAACAGTATTAATCTGTTTTTTATTAAGCGTGGAATTAAGAAAGTGAGCAACATCGTCGTTGCTGCTGTAGCTGCGAACGAGGTCAACCTGGTTTTTCATGAGAGCGATCAGGGGACTAACAATAATCGCCACGCCTTCGCTCAGGATAGCCGGCAGCTGGTAACAAAGGCTCTTTCCGCCTCCGGTGGGTTTGATTACAAAAGTATCCTTGCCCGCAAGCAGGTTTTTAATGATCGCTTCCTGGTTTCCCTTAAAAGAATCGAAGCCAAAATGATCCTGTAATGCTTTTTTGAGTTCTGCAGAAGATGCCGCGCCACTGCTGGGCTTTGTTGCTTTCGTAGGTACGGTATTTTTTTTCAATGCCTTTGCTGATGAGGGCTTTTTTTTACTTGTGGCCATTTCTCATAAGTTTCCTTTCTCACTTATATTAGAGGTAATAATATGCGTTGAGAAGACGGCGAATTTACTTCATTTTGCAGTTTCAGCCTAACCCGAACTGTTAAAATGGCCTCATTCGTTGACTCTCAATGCTCATTGCTATCCTAACTTTCCTGTAAGTTTGCCGCAGTAAAAATGGAATCAGGTACTCTTCTAAATATCAAGCAGGTTGGTTTGAGAACCATTCAACTGGAAGCCGAGGCCATAAGCGGATTACAAAAACTCGTGGACGATGAATTCGGCAAAGCTGTAAGAACTATTTCCGACGGCACCGGGCGCGTGGTAATCAGCGGCATTGGTAAAAGTGCAATCATCGCCCAGAAGATCGTGGCAACGCTTAACTCAACAGGAACACCGTCCATTTTTCTTCACGCGGCCGATGCTATTCATGGCGATATCGGGATGATTCAACAGAACGATGTTGTACTGGTAGTAAGTAAAAGTGGCGAGTCGCCGGAGATAAAAGTGCTCGTGCCCCTTGTAAAGAATTTTGGTAATGCATTGATCGCGATGGTGGGCAATGTATCATCGTACCTCGCGCGGCAATCTGATATTGTTCTCAACACTACGGTCGACCAGGAGGCATGTCCGAACAACCTCGCACCAACGAGCAGCACGACAGCTCAACTTGTAATGGGAGACGCTCTCGCAGTGGCGCTGATGGAGTTGAAAGGATTTGGCTCCGACGATTTCGCTAAGTTTCACCCCGGCGGAACGCTTGGAAAAAAACTATACCTCAGGGTAGCAGATCTATATATTCAAAATGATAAGCCTTCAGTTACGCCCGATGAGAGCCTGAAAAATGTAATTGTAGAAATTTCTAAAAACAGGCTTGGCGCAACCGCGGTTGCCGACAGCGGCAAACTTCTCGGCGTGGTTACCGATGGTGACCTTAGAAGAATGCTTGAGAAGAATGAACCGCTCGATAAAGTAACCGCGAAAGATATTATGAGCGTAAAGCCCAAGACCATTTTACCCGAGGCGCTGGCCATAGACGCACTCGACCTGATGAGAAAACATGATATCACTCAGCTGGTAGTGGCGTCGGGAGGAAATTACCTTGGATTTATTCACTTGCACGACCTGGTGAGGGAAGGACTCATTTAGGTTGCAATAAAAGTAGAGAATGAACAAACACCACTATGTAGTCATAATGGCTGGTGGAATAGGCACCCGGTTCTGGCCGATGAGCAGAACAAACTTTCCAAAACAGTTTCTCGATATTCTCAACATAGGTAAAACACTTATCCAAACCACTTTCGAGCGGTTTGCGTCGTTTATTCCACTTGAGAATATATATATAGTTACATCGGATGAATATGTAAACATTGTAAAGAAGCAGTTGCCACACCTGCCGCTGCAAAATATACTCGCAGAGCCTTCGAGAAAAAACACGGCGCCATGCATCGCATATATTTCATTCAAGCTGAACCAGCTCGACCCACAGGCGCAACTGATTGTTGCTCCCGCCGATCATCTTATCTCAAATAATATCGCATTTGTAAAAGTTTGCCTCGAAGCGTTGTCGTTCGTAAGAAAACACAACGCACTCATCACGCTCGGAATAAATCCAACGTACCCCAATACGGGCTATGGCTATATTCAATATGAACAGCATTCGGTTTCGGATAATGTTTACAAAGTGAAAACCTTCACCGAGAAACCGAATCTCGAATTAGCCCGAACGTTTATAGCGAGCGGCGAATTTCTATGGAACGCCGGTATTTTCGTGTGGCAGGTAAAAAATATTATTCTCGCTTTCGAAAAATATCTCCCGGAAGTATTCGACCTTTTCAATTCCCAGAAGGAAAAATTCAATACACCGGAAGAAGAGAATGCACTACTCGAAATCTATCCCTTCTCCACTAATATTTCAATAGACTTTGGAATAATGGAGAAGGCCGATAACGTATATGTAATTCCCTCGTCGTTTGGATGGAGTGACCTCGGCACCTGGAACAGCGCCTACGAACACCTGCACAAGGATCCAAAAGCCAACGCCATCATGGGCAACAATGTGATGCTTGTAGATACCGGCAATTGCATTGTTCACGCACCTGAAAGTAAACTCGTAGTGCTGCAGGGTTTACAGGATTTTATTGTTGTAGACACCGGCGACGTGCTCCTCATTTGCAAAAAAGATAAAGAGCAGGAAATAAAAGAGCTTGTTGGCGACGTAAAAAGGCAAAAAGGCGAGAAATACTTATGATCCCTCTCAGTAATATACTCTTCCTCGATATTGAAACAGTGTCGCAGTATGAACAATTCGAAGAACTGCCCGACAAATGGAAAGAACTGTGGACGAGAAAAGCAGACGGCCTGCTCCGCAACAACCGCGACGATCATACGCCGGCCTCAATTTATGAGCGCGCGGCTATTTACTCAGAATTCGGAAAAATTATCTGCATCAGTTGCGGAATAATCCAGGGATCAGGTGAGAATAAAACCATCGCCATAAAATCTTTCTCCGGCGATGATGAAAGAAAAATACTTGGCGATTTCTGTGAAATGCTCACGAAATGGACGCCCGGCAGCCCCAAGTACCTGTGTGCACACAACGGCAGGGAATTCGATTTTCCCTATCTGTGCAGGCGTATGGTGATTAACAACGAATGCATTCCGGAGTTGCTTAGCGTGAGCGGCAAACGACCGTGGGAAATTAATCACATAGATACGATGGAGTTGTGGCGGTTCGGCGATTTCAAAAATTACACTTCGTTGAACCTCCTTGCGCATGTGCTGAATATTCCCACTCCAAAAGATGACATTGACGGCAGCATGGTTGGACTCGTGTACTGGAAAGAAAAAGATATCGCAAGGATTGTTCAATACTGCCAGAAAGATGTGATTACGCTTGCGCAGGTGTACCTTCGGTTAAACCGCGAAGCCCTGATTCCCCCAAATCATATTGAAATTAAGTAGAGCCATATGCACATCACCAGTAAACTTCCAGGAACAGGTACCACGATATTTACAGTGATGAGCGGCCTCGCCACCGAATACAAAGCCGTAAATCTTGGCCAGGGTTTTCCCGACTTTCCAATGAGCGAGGCGCTCACGTCTCTTGTAGATAAAGCGATGAAAGATGGCTTCAACCAATACGCTCCGATGCAGGGATGGGCGCCCCTCCGTGAATCCATCGCCGAAAAAATTGAATTTCTCTACAATAACCGCGTTGATCCATCAAAGGAAATTACCGTAACACCCGGGGGTACTTATGCTATTTACTGTGCGCTTACTGCAATACTCCAACCCGGCGACGAAGCAATAGTGATGCAACCCTGTTACGACAGTTACGTGCCGAATATTCTCATTAATGGAGCGAAACCTGTGTATGTTGATCTCGATCTGCCCGGCTATACGGTCAATTGGGAGAAAGTGGCGAAGGCAATTACATCGCGCACGAAAGCAATTGTGCTGAACTCACCCAACAATCCAACAGGCAGTGTGTTGTCGCCAGACGATATGCAGCAACTAAGGAAGCTTGTTGCCAATACGAACATTTTTATTATTAGTGATGAAGTGTACGAGCACATTACATTCGACAACGTGCCGCATCAAAGCATTTTAAGATACCCGGATTTATATGAGAGAAGTTTTGCGTGTTTTTCGTTTGGGAAATTATATCACTGCACCGGATGGAAAATCGGGTACTGCGTGGCTCCGCCAGCTTTGACAAAAGAGTTTATCCGGGTTCACCAGTTCAATGCCTTTAGTACCAATTCGACTGTGCAGGTAGCCCTGGCTACTTATTTGAAAGAGAAAGAGCCTTATCTTTCGCTGGGTGCATTCTTTCAACAAAAGCGTGACTTTTTTATTGAAGCGATGAAGCAAACGAAATTCAAT
>JAEUVS010000027.1 GCA_016786745.1 Chitinophagaceae bacterium
TGTACCATCTTCGGGTATATGGACCAAACGGATTTTACCGCGAGTTCCGGGGCAGCAAGTCCGATCCGGAATTGGATATCACGTGCGATTATTACAAGGGCGCGCTACGCCTTAAGTTCATCAATAAATCCGACCGGGAGATAGTGGTAAACCTCACCGACAATTCGTATGGCGCTGCCACATTTTCGCCAAAAGTCGCGGCGCATTCAGGCGTGTCGTCATATATCGATGTATCGAAAAGCCATGGCTGGTACGATCTGTCGGTGCAAATGGATGGAAATGAAGTGTTCCGGCATACATTGGCCGGCCGGTTGGAGAACGGTAAACCCGGAAAAACCGATCCCCTGATGGGCCGTATCTTATAAACTACAGTATAAAATATTACAAAAAACTTTATAAATCGTAAAACTACTATTGCAACTGCAGAAAACTGTTGCAATCTTTGTTCTATCTCCTATCTTATTAGAAAACCTGGATCGGTTTTATACTCCATTTTTCCTACTTATATCCAAGTCTTAAGAATTCACTTCTCCATTAGTCCTGTGGGCCTTTGTTGACCCAAGCATCGTTGTACCTTTTAAAATATAAGTATGAAAACGTACCCGTACCCTAACGGTCGCGCGCACCCTAAAAAATTGCGGCCGCAAAACAAGAAGTTGATCCTTTTCATCCTCTTCATTCTTCTTGCCGTTCTTTCTTTCGCCGGCAGTGGCAGCGGAAGTTTAGTTCTCACATTCAAAAACCCAACGCTCGAAACAGGAACATCCAAACAGGATGGAGCTGTCTATCGCTTTCCACAGGTTACAAGCGATTTTGACGCACTTGTTAAAATCAAAGGCAGATCGAATGGGCTTACTTACCTGGTTACCCTCGATATGACCAACACCGGGTTCGACAAGGCATTTCAGCCGCAGGTTGGATATGCTGATGGAAGTGCACCCAGCGCGGCAGACTGGTGGATGGATTTTGAAATAACGTTTGTAAAACGCGGAACAAATACAGTCGTAACAATTGATAACTTCGACCTCACCGCACTGGATATTGATGGTAATGGTCACAAAATACGAGAATACGTAGGCTTCTACGGACTGAATGGTTACACTCTTGAAGAAAACTCGATCCTCGACACCTCGAATCTTACAAAAGTAGTGAACGGTGTAACGACCGTTGTAGGTAAAAGATTCGATGGCCCTACAAGCAACTTCGTAAACATTGATACAAGTGGAACCTCGGTGATGGTTACAACCCGTTACGCAAACGTTCAGACCTTTACCATTCGAGTGGGTGGCGTGGCAACAGCGGCCAGTGGCGCATCAGAAAGGATGTACTCATTATACTTCCAGGATTTTACCTATAACGTACCGCACAACGTTACATTACCGGTTAACCTTAAATCGTTCGACGCAAAATTATCATCAGGAAAGGCATTTCTCAACTGGACGGCCTCAGAAACAAAATTCAGTCACTACATCGTTGAGCGAAGCACGGATGGAAAAAATTACAGCGACAGGACAATGATCTTCGCGACCGGAAAAGAAGGTTCGGATGCAACTTATTCATTCTCGGAGAATGTAAGTAATGTGTCGGATGGATTGGTGTACTACAGGTTGAAGATGGTGGATATTGACGGCTCTTCGAAGTATTCATATGTGCGGATACTCAGGCTCAATTCAAAAAATTCAGGCGTAACCGTTTCGGCATATCCTAACCCGGTGCAGAGTGAACTGCGCATTACGATTCCCGATTCATGGCAATCGCAGCGTGTGGTGTATGATATGTTCAGCGCAAGCGGAACGATGGTAAAAAGAGTGGTGAACGATCATGCAAGCCAGACTGAAACGCTTCAGCTTGCTGATATGTATCCCGGAACTTATGTGATAAGACTGAGTTCAGGTAGTGAGTCGGCAATACAACGTATAGTGAAATCGAAATAGTTATATAGTTAGTTTTAAAGGTGTCTCAACGAGGCCGGACCTGAGCAGTCCGGCTTTTTTTGTTGTAACTTGGGTATCCATTTTTCAAATTAAAAATTGTGGACCATGAATCCGATTTCGAGAAGGAGCGCAATCAAATCCATTGCAGTTGGTGGCGGCGCGATATTAACGTCAGACAAACTTCTTTCAGCTTCGTTGCGCCAGAAAAATAAACTGGGTGTTGCGTTGATAGGTTTGGGTTATTACAGCACCGACCTTCTTGCGCCGGCGCTGCAGCTTACGAAGCATTGCTACCTGGCCGGTATTGTCACCGGCACTCCGTCGAAAGCTGAAAAATGGAAACGCCAGTACAACATTCCCGATAAGAACATTTACAACTACCAAACATTCGATCAAATCGCAAACAACCCGGATATAGATGTTGTGTATGTTGTATTGCCGCCTTCAATGCACAAAGAATACGTGATACGCGGTGCAAACGCAGGAAAGCATGTATGGTGCGAGAAGCCAATGGCGCTTACCGAACAGGAGTGTAAAGAAATGATTGATGCGTGCAAAAAGAATAAGCGAGCGCTGGCGATAGGATACCGGCTGCAGCACGAACCAAACACGAAAGAATACCGGAGAATCATCAATCAAAAATTATTGGGAAAAGTGAAAGGGCTCAACTGCGGCGCCGGTTATTATGATTCGCGAACAAATCACTGGAAACAGAAGAAGGAGATGGGTGGTGGCGTGATGTACGACATGGGCGTTTATTCGATACAGGGCGCGAGACTCGGAACCGGTATGGAACCTATAGCCGTTTTTGAAGCAAAAACGAGCACCACGCGACCTGAAGTTTACAAAAATGGTCTCGATGAAACCGCTGTTGCGAAGCTTGAATTTCCCGGTGGTGTAATCGCGAACATTAAAACGAGTTTTGGAGAAGGCATCAATTTCATGGATATTGAATGTGAAAAGGGAATGTTGAAATTAGCGCCGTATTCTGCTTATGCCGGTGTGAAAGGGAGCAGTCCGCTTGGCGAGATTAATTTTCCCTACGACGTTCCGATGCAGCAGGCTATGCAAATGGATGATGACGCTATGGCGATCATGCAGAATAAGCTGATGGCTGTGCCGGGAGAAGAAGGGTTAAGGGATATCAGGATAGTGGAGGCGATTTATAAATCAGCAGGAAGTGGCGGATCGCGTGTAACGTTAAAATAAAAACCAATCAATGAATCTACAGCTCGCGGAAAAAATTATCGTTGTAAGTGGCGGCGCAAAAGGAATAGGACTCGGAATTGTAAAACAACTTGCTTTAGAGAAAGCCATTCCCGTAATCATCGGAAGAAACGAAAAAGATAATATCGAAGCAATAGAAAATCTAAAGAAAGAAAATTTAGTTGCGTATCATGTTGTTGCAGAGCTGACAAAACCCGCGGATTGCAAACGCGCAATTGAAGAAGTAGTCAAGAAATTCAACAGGATAGATGGATTGGTAAACAACGCGGGTGTGAATGATGGGATAGGTCTTGAAAAAGGCACATATGAAGAATTTATGGAAAGCCTTCACCGCAACGTGGTGCACTATTTTCTGCTTGCACATCATTGCCTTCCTTATCTCAAACAATCAAAGGGCGCGATAGTAAACATCACTTCAAAAACAGCAGAAACGGGCCAGGGAAATACTTCGGGTTATGCCGCGGCAAATGGCGGCAGGAACGCGCTGACAAGGGAATGGGCTGTTGAACTACTGAAATATGAAATCCGGGTAAATGCGATTGTAGTTGCGGAAAGCTGGACGCCGTTATACGAAAAGTGGATCAAAACGCTGCCCGATCCCGAAGCAACTTTAAAACAAATCACCGCGAAAATTCCGCTGGGTAACAGGATGACTACAGTCGGGGAGATTGGTGCCACGGCGGTGTTTCTGTTATCGCCGGTGTCGAGTCATACAACAGGACAATTGATACATGTTGATGGGGGATATGTGCATTTGGACAGGGCATTGGCAAACGCCTAACCTTTCCCCTCTCCCTTTTCCCCTCTCCTACAACGAGACTCCCCTCTTCCACGGAATAAAATCATCCTGGTTCATCAGCACCGCTTTTGGAACAATGTTGCCGCTGGCTACCTCTATACAATAGTCGAGGATATACTCTCCCATCTGTTCGATGGTTTTCTCACCGGAAACAATTTCACCCGCGTTAACATCAATGATATCCGCCATACGCGTTGCAAGTGAATTGTTGGTAGAAATTTTTATCGTGGGCGCAACAGGATTTCCTGTTGGCGTTCCCAGTCCGGTCGTGAAAAGTATAAGGGTAGCTCCCGAAGCCGCCTTGCCTGTAGTGGCCTCCACGTCATTACCAGGAGTACATACGAGGCTCAGACCGGGCTTCCGTACCGGTTCAGTATAATCAAGCACATCTACAACCGGCGAGTTACCACCTTTGCGAACAGCACCCAGGGATTTTATCGCGTCGGTAATCAATCCATCCCTGATATTTCCCGGCGATGGATTCATATGAAATCCTGAACCAACATTATGCGCAAGGTTATTATACGACTCCATGAGGTGAATGAACTTTGCCGCCGTGCCTTCGTCGACACACCTGTCGAGGATATCCTGTTCTGCACCGCAAAGCTCAGGAAACTCTGCAAGCAGTACCTGTCCGCCGAGCGCAGCCAGCAAATCTGCCGCATAGCCTACCGCGGGATTTGCTGAAATACCACTGAACCCGTCGCTGCCGCCGCATTTTACACCGATACACAATTTATCAAGTGGTGCGGGCTCTCGTTCAATCTTATTTATTTTCATCAGACCGGCAAAAGTTTGTTGTATAGCCTGCATGATGAGCGATTCTTCACTTTGCGACTGCTGTTGTTCAAAAACAAGGAGAGGTTTGTCGAAAGAAGGATTGCGTCGTTTTACTTCTTCAATAAATTCATCGCTCTGCAAATGCTGGCAGCCGAGGCTTAATAAAGTTATGCCGGCCACATTAGGATGATCTGCGTATGCTGCGAGCAATTGGCTGAGCACTTGTGAATCCTGTCGCGTGCCGCCGCAACCGCCCTGGTGATTCAAAAATTTTATTCCATCAACATTTTCAAACAGCCGTTCCTTCTTATCCTGCGCCCTGAACATTGCGGAGTCGCTGATGCTTGTATTCACCCCTTCCTTAAACGAGGCTACAAGGCTCCGCGTAAATCTTTTGTATTTGTCGGAAACAGCATAGCCGAGTTCATTGTGCATCGCTTCGCGAATCACATCAAGGTTGCGGTTTTCGCAGAAAACGGAGGGAATAAAGAGCCAGTAATTTGCCGTGCCCACCCTGCCGTCGCTGCGGTGGTAACCATTGAAGGTTCTTCCTTTAAAACGCGAGACGTCAGGAGCTGTCCATTTTTTCCGGAAGCCGTTGTAACTGTAGGGATCGGCAGCATGTTTTGTGTTGAATACATTCATCAGGCTTCCTGCAGGAATATCCTGCTGGGCCTTACCTACCAGCACACCGTACATAATGACGGACCCACCTGCAGGTACATCTTCAAGAAAAAATTTATGCTTTGCCCCGATCTTTTCAAGGAGAACAAGCCGGGTATCGGTGCCGGTATTAATACTGGTGCCTGCGGCAAGGTCCTGCAGGGCAACCATTACGTTATCTTTCGGATCGAGTTTTAAATACATTTTCTTTTGCATCGTCTGTGCGTTTCAGCCTTATCGTCAAATGTATCTAATTTGCCCGTAAATATATTATATCAGCATGCCGGTTAATCGAGCGGCTTTACCATAATGTTCCTGAAATACACTTTGCTTTTGGGGTCATGGCCCTGTATCGCAAAAGTGCCTGAAGAAAGTTTACGTTGTTCCATGCCGGCTTCCCGCTGCACGCCTTCAGGCTCATTATACTCCACAACTGTTTTATCGTTGATCTTAATTGTTACATGTTTATCCTTTACGATAACCTGCTCGGTGTACCACTCATTATCTTTGACATAAACTTCTTTTACGTCCTGGATAGCATACAGGCTGCCGGTTCTCCGCCAGTCGGTATGACTGTTATTCACCTGCACTTCGTAACCTTTGGCGGGCCAACTGCTTTCCTGGTACTGCGTATGAAAATATAAGCCGGAATTTGAGCCCGGGGTGGTCATTACCTCTGCTTTAAATTCGAAGTTCTTAAAATCATGATTTTTCACATCTCCGACATAGAAAAGATGCGCCACCGGTCCATTGGCCACTATCGCCCCGTTTTCAATCTTAAATGTCGATGCGTTTTCGCCAACTTTCCATCCGTTGAACGTTTTACCATCAAATAATGAGATCCACCCACTCTGTCCGTTATTTTGTGCGAGTACTACAGCAGATAACAAAAAAAGCGGGAGCAACATGTTAATCTTCTTCATATAGAGAATTTTTGTTGTGAAACAATCAGGAACAGAAATTTTAATACTGACGTCTATGGTCAACCGTTGTTTTTTATCGTTGCGAATTAAAATTTTTTTGCACGGTTGTTACAACGAACAAAAATTTTTTAGTGCGCTAAAATAAACGTAGATTATGGAAAGATTTTGTTATGAAAAACTTTATCTTCCTGCTTGCCACCTGTTCCTTCGCGGCTTGCCAGAGTAACTCCACTACATCCAACGAATCCGGCACAGACAGCACAAATATAGAAATGAAGGGCGCTTATTCAATGACAAAACAAATTGGAAATGATGGAACGAAAGATACTCTTTTGAAAAAAGAACAATTAAAAATTTACAGCGACCACTATATGATGTGGGCCTCCCCACGGGCTACTGATTCGTTTGGCGAATATGGCATTGCTACCTATTCACAGCATGGCGACAATGTGAAGGAATACATTTTTTACACTTCCACTGCAGGAGAAGTGAAAGACACCGCGCAGCTCCAGATTACGAAACTGCCCAACGGCTACAAACAGGTAATCAGGTACCAGGATTCCACCAGCACGTTTATACTCACCGAAGAGTATGATAAAGTTGGTAAGGAACCAACTACAAAACTTGATGGAGCCTGGAGACTTACCAAAGACATTTTCATCGATGGAAAAAACGACACCATCACCAACCACAAAAAAACCCAGTTCAAAGTGTACCAGTCTGGTTATTTTATCTGGGCGAACCCAAACAAAGACCCCGCATCCAGTAATTTCTATTCGGCGTATGGTTACGGCACCTACAAAATGTTGAACGATACTACATCGCAGGAAACAAATATTAATTCTACCTTCTACTCGCAACTGGTGGGTAAGCCGGTAGAAATTAATGTTCAGTTTATGGGACCCGACACGTATAAGCAAACGATTAGCTCGGGTGCCGAAGGAAGATCCGTTGAAGTTTATGAGAAGTTGAAATAAAAGTCCCTTATTTTCCCGGTAATACCCTTACCGTTATTTTTGTGACCAAACACCTAAAACAGGATTATGATGAAACTGCTTATGACCCTGGCGCTATTTGTGTGTCTTACACCGTGCTTTTCACAGGAAGTTATCGGTAAGGACAGGGAAATTGTTTTTAAATCGGTGAACGTTGTTCCGATGGACCGCGAAAGCGTGCTCGAGAACAAGGTGGTTGTCGTGAAAAATGGAAAGATCCAGTACATCGGCGACGCCAAAAAAGCAAAATATCGCAAGAACGCGATAGTAGTCGACGGGCAGGGCAGATACCTTATGCCGGGCCTCGCTGAGATGCACGCGCATGTGCCACCGAACGATGACATGGAGGCGATGAAAGATGTGTTGCTTTTGTTCGCAGCCAACGGCATTACCACGATAAGAGGCATGCTCGGTCATCCAAAACATCTCGAGCTGCGTAGCATGGTCAACAGCGGACAAATAGTTGGTCCGCGTTTCTACACGTCAGGACCCTCACTTAGCGGCAGCAGCGCCAAAACGCAGGACGATGCTATCCGGATCGTGAAAGAAGAAAAGCAGGCAGGTTACGATTTCCTGAAAATTCACCCGGGACTAACAAAAGATGTTTTCGATGCGATGGCGCGTACAGCTCACGCAGAAAACATCCCATTTGCCGGTCACGTGTCGTTCCAGGTCGGTGTATGGAAAGCTATAGAAGCGCGCCAGCAAACCATCGACCACCTCGATGCTTTTGTTGAGGGCCTGGTACCAAACATTAAAGACGTTAAAGAGGAAGATGCTGGTTTGTTTGGAATGTTTATAGCCGACAGGGTTGATACCACACGCATTCCTTCGTTAATGAAAGCCCTTCGCAACAATAATGTATGGGTTGTACCGACGCAGGCCCTCGCAGAAAGGTGGATAACGCCCGACGTTACTGCAGAAACTTTCAGGAACGATCCTGAAATGAAATACATGGACAGTAAAACTCTTGAAAACTGGACCAATGTAAAAACAAACCTCGGCAACGATCCAAGATATGATCCTGAAAAAATCAGGGCTTACATAAAACTGAGAAGAAAACTCATTTACGAATGTAACCGCAACGGTGTCGGCTTACTGCTGGGTTGCGATGCACCCCAGATTTTTAATGTGCCAGGTATGTCAACCCATCACGAGTTGAAATACCTTGTCGACGCGGGTCTTACACCATACGAAGCGCTGAAGACAGGAACACTTAATGTAGGCGCTTTCTATAAAAAGCCCACTGAAATGGGCGTTGTACGGCAGGGAGCTAACGCAGACCTCGTATTGCTAAATGCAAATCCGCTCGACAACATTTCAAATACCACGAAAATTGAGGGTGTATTGCTCGGCGACAAATGGATGAATCGTGCTACTCTCGATGAAGTACTCAAAAAACTCGAAAAGGATTAACAGACGCACTTAATACACGGCTCTTCCGCCTGAAATATCAAATACACCGCCGGTAGTGAATGAACATTCCTCAGAGGCGAGCCACGCGACCATTGCAGCGGCTTCTTCAACATTCAAAAACCGGTTCATCGGAATTTTTGAAAGCATATAGTCGATATGCCGCTGCTCCATCTGCGCAAATAATTCAGTCTTTGCAGCAGCCGGAGTAATACAGTTGACCATAATATTTTGAGTTGCTAATTCTTTGCCCAGCGATTTTGTAAAACCTATCAATCCCGCTTTAGAGGCGCTGTAATGCGAGGCTGTAGGATTTCCCTCCTTGCCCGCTATTGAAGCCACGTTGATAATTCGTCCGTATCCGCCCGCCAGCATTTTCGGAACAATGCTATGACATGTAATAAATGGCGCGATGAGGTTAACCTCAATCACTTTTCTCCACACAGATGGATCCAGTTCCCACACCACACCGTTGCCTCCCGTAATACCAGCATTATTTACCAGGATATCAATCTTGCCGAAATGCGCGTAAACATCGTTCGTTATTCGGTCAACATCTTTCTCATTCGTGAGGTCAACTTTGCGGATATCAGTTGTACCACGACGGCTTAGTTTTCCCTGTGCCGCTTTCAAAGCATCTTCATCAATATCCCATAACGACACAGCCGCCCCCGATGCAAGCATTCTTTCAGCGATGGCAAGTCCTATGCCGCGTGCTCCACCGGTAATGACCGAAATTCTTCCGTTCAGATCAATCTGGTTCATGGCAAAAAAAAGATAGGTTAAAAGCTTAAGATAAAACTTTTAACCTATCTCGAAAAACCTTAATTAGAATTCGAGTTGTTGATTTCACTTCTCCGCAGTTCCCTCACACGAGGCTTCGCCTCGGTTCGGGATGACATGGGACCGCTATTGTCATCCCGAACCGAGTTTCGCGAAGCGAAACGAGCGTGAGGGATCTCTGGATAAGCAACTTTCGAAGGACACAGTACTTATTCTATTTACTTCCTGTTGTTCCGCAACAACTTCATCGTACGAACAATCTGGCCGTTCACTTTAAGTGCAACGAGACAAACTGTAGTAGCCTTCGACTGCTCGATTCCATTCAGCACAAGAACGTTTCTTCCGGCCGCGAGGTTCTTGAATTCCCTGCGATAAACAATTCTTCCGGTAAGATCGTATACTTCCGCTGAAACCTTGTTAGTTGCCGCATCGTTGTTAAACTCGAGGTTAACAAGATCGTTGAATGGATTCGGATATGCGATAACGTTATACTTGTCTGGTTCCGGTATAACAGTTGTACCTGTTGAGTCTACTGTTGAATTGAGCACGGTTCCACCTGTTCCATCAGTGTATTCCATAATCACTACACCACCATTGAATCCCCAGTCTGCTTCGGGTGTTGTGGAGAAATCCAGCAGCATAGAACCGGCCGCATCAGGAACAAGGTCGCCGATATAAACAATCTTCGTGGTATTTTCCCATGAGTTCAGGTAAACCGTTCTTCCATTTACAGTATATGATGCCGTATAATTGCCCTTGAACCATCCGCTTGCGCTCGAACTTCCGAAGAAACCGATGCGATACCTGCGCGCCGTGTTCAATCCATCGAGCTTGAACTGGCAAACCTGTAGCTTGTCGAGCCAGTAGTCTGACTGCAGAACGTTATCAGGCACAACTCCGGAGTTATTACCTGTTCTGCGACCCGCGTTAAATTCTCCGTTGAAGAACTTGGTGAGGGTGATATCGATTGTTGACGCAGTATTCGACTGGTTCCGCATGTTCGATTTAGTGAACGTGGCAAGAGGGGAGGCTTCGGTATTGTTCCATGGTGCGCCCTGGTTTGCAACCGTCGTGTTGAAGTTTACATACACAATTTGTGACGGTGTGATAGTTGCCTCAACGTTGCTGTATGCAGAATTCTGCGCGCCGTTCTTCGCCCTTACCCTGTAGAAATACTTCGTGTTCGCAGTAAGGCCCGTATTTCTGTATGTCGTTGTGTTCGCAGGCAGGCTTATTGTTGTAAGTCCACTTGAGAAGGTGGCGTTTGTGGCCCTCTGCAATTCATAAC
Organism: Chitinophagaceae bacterium; assembly: GCA_016786745.1. GTDB lineage: Bacteria > Bacteroidota > Bacteroidia > Chitinophagales > Chitinophagaceae > Flavitalea. The sequence goes on from JAEUVS010000027.1 coordinate 10,806, forward strand.
CACCTGTGGCCTGCTCGTTGTTTGTTTTATCGGACCATTTAAGATCAACGGTCGTTCTGTCTATCGGCTCAACAGCCAGGTCGGTTGGTGGCAGTAATGCAATCGACGAAGAATATTCCTCAAGTGCAAGACCATTGAGATAACTTACAAGCGAAGCGCCAGTACGTGTGATCGTAACCGTTATAGTACCTGAACCATCGGGCACCAGGCCGTTAAGGTTTGCACTCTTGTTGGTATTGTAGGTTGCGTTAAGCGTTGATGTCTGTGAACCGGCCGCGTAGCTGGCTGTTGCCACAAGTCCTTCGTTCTGGCTTCCCACAAGTACCACGTTGTACAACTTAGCGGGATCAAGGCCGCCGAAACGGATTTGTTTTGCAACGCCATTATCCAGCAGACCACTCTGCAGCACCGCATCGGGATAGATGCCACTGTTGTTGCCGGTAACATGCCCGAGAATCGTGGTTCCCGACCACGCATTGATGGTAGTGATGTTGATTCCCGAAGGAATGTTATTCTCATCAACAAGATTATTCAGCGTTTGATTTGCTCCGCGATTACCCAGCCAGTTGTTCCACGGTGCAGGCGCTGTTTTACCAGCAGCTCCGAAGTTCACGAAATACGAGCGGGTATCCTTGTTAGTAACGAGAATCGAAAATATTTTCCAGCTCTGCTTGCCACCTGCATCTGTTGCGAGCACTTTCAACTCCGTCCAACCAAGATCGTTGATCGTCGGACTGGCAAGGATGTTATAGTTACCGTTGCCAAGGTTTTGAAGTGTAATGAAAGCTGGCTTAAGCGGAATTGTTACCGTAGGTGCAGTGCCCGGATTGTCGGTTACTGTGAACGACTGCGAAGCGGTAGACTCCGTTTTGGAATACATATTTGTTAAGTCGCTTATTACAGGGGCCGTATTGCCGTTGAACGGGCTCGACTGGTTACTTGCCGGAGCAGCGCCGGTGGCATTCACCGCTCTTACCACGTAGTAATATGTTGTATTAGGATCGAGACCGTTGTCGGTGTAGGTGGTTGCATTAGCAGCCGTAATGTTGATCAGGGTATAAGGACCACCTGATACGGTTCCGCGATATATTTCAAAATTTGTTTCACCAGCGTTTTGAGTCCAGTTTAACCTGGTTGAAGTAAGCGAAAGCCCTGTGGCCACCAGGTTGGTAGCAGCAGAAGGTTTCGGAGTACCATTTGCATCAACTACAGTGAAGTTTGGAGAGAAGTCGTAAGGACAGCCAAACTGGTCATTGTATTTTCCTTTAAACACACCGATCGGCGCGTTAAATATCTGCGCGTTGCCAACTACCACGTTGTCGCTTACCCGAACCCACTGGTATGCTGTAAATCCGGAAGGAAGAGTGAGAGGCACCGTAGTGTTTCCGTTAAGAGCGGGAAGCACATTGCTGTTTAAACCTGAAACTGTAATCGGCTGTGCAACTGCTGCAGGTTTTGCCCTGATCACAGCGGGCTTCATCGACCACTCGGACCATGCCGCCGAGGCCGTTCTTTTGAAACGCGCTTTATAAGTACCGAACGATCGTACGGTGACTTCATTTCCTGTAAAAGAAATAATTGATGCACCATTTACGATCGTGTTCACACCATTGGTGCGCGTGGCGATTGTAATATCATCCTTGGCCCATTCATAAGCGTAGAAGCCAGCGGTAAGACCGATCTTCGCACTGATTGCCTGGCCGGTACAAAATTCATTCTGTCCAAAAAACACCAACGGACTTGCTTTGTGCATGTCGTTCATGTTGGTAAAGAAGTCGGGCTCACGCCAATGGCTGTACCAAACGGCGTGTCCAAGGTCGGGGTAACGTGTATAACGGATATCCGCGCCGATCTCTTTCATGCGGTTGAGTGAATAGTCTGCCTGCGCCGGAGAAGGATCGGGATCCTTTCCGCCTGTTGCGAACCAGATCGGAATATGAACAAAGGCATTCCTGTTCGAGGTGCTGCCTGCCGCCGCCGACGGAGCAATTTTAGTTATACGCTGCGGGAAAATGTCAGCCATTCTCCATGCACCATATCCTCCACCAGACAGACCATCAACAAGAACGCGGTCTATATCGAGACGCGCATATTTACCCAGTGAATCCAGCATCGCGATGATGTTGGAAAGTCGCGCTGTGGGCGCTGTTCCCCACGAATCCCAGCAACCCTCCCTTGCAACCAGCTGAGGATACAACAGGAAGCCATCAAAGCGCTGGTTGGTTACCGATTCAGTTAAGAACAGCTTACCACCGAGCCACAATTGTTTTTCGTTGTTATAAATTCCGCCGTTAGTAGGGCATCCTACTTCTCCTGCCCCATGCAGGAAGATCATTACAGGGAATTTTTTTGTGGTGTTTGTAGTGTACGTCCTCGGAAATCTTACGCGATAGGCAACCTTTGCGCCTGCCCCATTAAGAAAATACGCTTTAAATGAAGTAGCATCCCAGGCATCGGAGCCGGAGCTGACACCGTTTGTTGGCGTACTCACCCATTTTTGAAGTCCTAAACGATTTGTGTCTGGTCTCTGAGAGCTTCCATAAGACGCGCTCGCGCTATAGCGAACTGTTGGGTCAGATGGATTAAATACATTCTGAGAAAATGTAATTTGTGTTGCAACAACAAAAGCTAAGGTTAGAAGTAAATGTGTTTTCATGTCTCTGTCTGTCAATAAAAGCATTAACTAATGGGAGCCGACCTTTTTTTTGTAGCTTTTGACAGGAGAGAAGGATCGAGGTTAAAACGGGATTAAAAATACGACATTCATAGCCATGCAGCCAAAAGATTTATTAAACTTTTTCTTATATCATCGATTATTTGTGTTGATTAAAATCAACTACGAGTTAGACTGGTACTATTTTGTCCGGGTTTCTTAAAAATTGATCTTCCTGTCGCGGGCGCTAACTCTCCATAAAGTGGTTGCCTGGGCGTTTTCGATTAAAACGGCCCTTTCATAAAGAGCGATGGTGGGACAAACATGTGCAGGCACGCCATATAGCACATCTCCAGGCTTGTATCCTGCAGCGTCGGGCACGTTCAACACCATATGTTCTTCGCTGTGAGAAACGGGCCTGGCATCGGGCGCGTTAAGAAAGTGCACTCTTGATTGAATTGGGTTCTCACTTGCGATCGCCTTGTGACCCAGGTCAACCGTAATGGTGTTATTGTTTACAACCGAAATAATTCGGGTGAGTACCAGCGCTGCATACTCGAAGGGTTCTTCGGGAAACCGGCGCTTGTAGCCCCAATCCCAGAAAACAAACGTACCCGGGCTACATTCAATATTCCGCGAGGCATGTGCCGCAAAAGTCGGCGAACCGCCCGCGATAATTTTTATTTTTCTTCCCAGAACATTTTCAACATGCCCGGCAAGTTTCTTTATCTCCCCGAAGGCCCTATCCGTTTCTTCTTTTCGAGCCAATGGATCAGGGTCCGTGAGATGGCCGTCATACGCATGTAATCCTTCTACCCTTATTCCACTTAAATTCTGCATCCCGCTCAAAAGCGCATATGCATCTGCGGGAGCGACGCCCGTTCTGTTCATGCCGGTGTTTAAATCTATATACACACTCAACTCCTCGCCGGCGCTGGTGAAAATTTTTGACAGCTCCTGAACCGCGGAAATATGATCAACTATACAACTGAATTTTGTATCGGGATAATGGATCACCAGGTTAAGCAGACGTTCACCTTTTGGTCCTACCGGTTGATATGCGAATAAAACATCCGGTGCATTGATGATGGCAAGCATCTCAGCCTCGGCAATGGTTGCGCACTTGAATTTGGTGACGCCCGCGTCCATCATCATCCTGCATACTTCAGGAATTTTATTCGTCTTTACATGCGGTCGCAGGTTGGCGGGATCCGTTACACGTTCTATCGCCCGCGCGATATTATTTTTGATGCGCTCTTTGTAAAGAACAAGACAGGGAGTGTCTATTCGTTCGATATTATCTATCCTGTACCAGTACATATGGGGCCAGGGTCATTTAAGTTCGAATATTACCTCGATCTCCACGGATATATTGTTAGGCAACGATCCCATGCCAACCGCACTTCTTACTCCAACACCTTTATCTTCTCCCCAAACAGCCGCAAAAAGTTCGCTGCATCCGTTAATCACGTATGGCTGCCGCCCGAAGTCAGGAGTGCAATTTACCATTCCTAATACCTTTATCACCCTGTTAATCCTGTTGAATGTGCCAAAGTACGCCTTCACAGATGAGAGGATGCTGAGGCCAACCTGCCTTGCGGCGAGCTTTCCTTCTTCTGCATCTACTTCTGCTCCCACTCTGCCGGTCATCAACGTTTTGTCTGATTTTACCGGTCCGTGGCCCGATACATACAGCTTATTGCCATCAACAAGGCAGGGTTTGTAAATACCTGCCGGTTCAGGGGCCGGCGGAAGGTCAAGACCAAGAGAAGCGAATCGTTCGTCGGGTGTTTTATTTTCCATTTTATAAAAGAACAAAAAATAAAATAAAAAACCCCTCGGGTTGGTAGTGTCTCAGTTTGAAATTTGCTTTCTCCGCCGATCCCTCGCTGCGCTCGGGATGACAGCAAAGACCCTGGCGTCATCCCGAACCGAGCGAAGCGAGTGTGAGGGATCAGCAGAAATGTGTCTTTAAAAAATCAAATTGCGACACTACCTTCAATATGTTCATTATGCGTTAACTTAGGACTCAACCTCAGCACAATATGACACTTCTAGACATCTTTTACACCGCCGACCGCCTGTATATCGTCATTTCCATGGTCGTTATTATTTTGGCTATTGGCGCGTATTACAAAAAACACTTCAGGTCAAAATAATTTCTATGCTGTCACGCCGGCAACTCCTGCTCAAAACTATTCTGCTCGCCGCTGCAGGAAAAGCAGCGCTCTCCGCTAATGCGTCACGTCCGACCGCACAAAGAATTAAAATTGGCGCGTGCGATTGGTCTATCGGAATGAACAGTGACATCCGCGCTTTTGAAATCGCTCAAAAGATCGGCCTGGAAGGATTGATGATAGATGTTGGCTCGCCCGAAAACAACCTGCACTTACGACAAAAGGACGTTCAGGAAGCATATAAAAAAGAATCCGCGAGAACCGGCGTTGAAATTTCCAGCGTGGCGATGGGAACGATGAATAATCATCCTTACAAATCCGATCCACGTACCGACGAATGGGTGTGGGACACAATAGATGTTGCAAAGAATTTAGGAGTTAAAGTAATCCTGCTCGCGTTCTTCTATAAAGGCGATTTAAGAAATGATGAAAAGGGAATCCAGGAAGTGATTCGCAAGTTAAAAGAAGCAGCGCCTAAAGCGGAGAAAGCCGGTGTGATCCTCGGCATCGAATCATACCTTAATGGCGCCGATCATCTGCGAATCATGGAAGCAGTCGGGTCAAAAAATGTGCAGGTATATATGGATTTCCGAAATACCGCTGACGCCGGATGGAATGTAATGAACGAACTGAAACTTATCGGCACCGAAAATATTTGCGAGCTGCATATGAAAGAAAATGGTTCATTATTGGGAAAAGGAACGTTGCCCTGGAAAGAAATAAGAAATTATTTGGTAGACAACAATTACTATGGAGATGGGTGGATGCAAATTGAATCATCTAATCCGAAGGATGCCGACGTCGTTACAAATTATAAGCATAACTTGAAATTTTTACAGGAGTTATTTGGTTAACAGCATGAATAGATTATTTCTTTATTTTTTCTCAGGCATTTTGCTTTTCACTTCCTGCGCGCAAAAAGAAAAATCCACTACCAACGAACTTTTTGTATCCGGCAACCTGGAAGTTACCCTATGGGCCTCATCCCCTATGCTCAACAATCCCACTAACATGGATGTGGACATTAAAGGAAGGTTGTGGATTACCGAAGCCGTTAACTATAGAAGCTTCGCCAATAACGATTCATTTTTTATGTATCGCGCAAAAGGCGACAGGATCATGATTCTTGAAGACACCGATAAAGACGGCAAAGCAGATTCCGCGAAAGTGTTTGTACAGGATCCTGATCTCCTCTCTCCTGTCGGCATAGCGGTATTAGGAAATAAAGTTGTTGTTTCCTGCTCTCCGAATTTAATAGTGTACACTGATGAAAATGGGGATGACGTGCCGGATAAAAAAGAAATTCTGTTAACCGGCTTTGGTGGAAAAGATCACGATCATTCACTGCACGCGGTGTATGGAGGGCCAGATGGCAACTGGTATTTCAACGCTGGCAATGCGGGTCCGCATATCGTAACCGACAAATCGGGGTGGACGTTAAGATCCGGCAGCATGTACACAGGTGGCTCACCATATAATGATAAAAACGAAGGAGGAATGAAAAGTGATGATGGAAAAGTGTGGACAGGCGGACTGGCATTGCGCGTGTCACCCGAAGGAAAAAATCTAAAGGTACTCGGGCATAATTTCAGAAATTCTTACGAAGTAATTCCCGATTCATACGGCAACTTATGGCAGAATGACAACGACGATGAAGTGCTTGCATGTCGCGTTAGCTGGCTCATGGAAGGCGGAAATGCCGGCTACTTTAGTGCAGACGGCACACGGAACTGGAAAGCCGATCAACGGCCGGGGCAAAGCATTCCGACTGCCCACTGGCACCAGGAGGATCCGGGCGTAATGCCCCTCGGCGATATCAGCGGGGCAGGTGCTCCAACAGGAATTACGATGATTGAGGGTGATGAATTAGGTGAGAATTATCGCGGCACACTATTGAGCGCCGACGCAGGCCGCAACATAATCTTTGAATATCATCCGTCTGTTCGTCAATCCGGGTACACACTGGGCGAAAGAAAAGTATTTTGTTCTTCTCTTAGCGATGACAATGCCGGGTATATTTGGAACGATTCAACATTAAAAAGACAACAGGATAAGTGGTTTCGTCCGAGTGACGTTACAATAGGCACAGACGGAGCGATATATATCGCCGACTGGTACGATCCTGTTGTTGGTGGCCACCTTATGCAGGATTCAACGGGCTTTGGAAGAATTTATCGCATAACGCGCAAGGATAAAAAAATGGTTACGCCGGAAATTGACCTGGGCACGATAGAGGGACAGATTGAAGCGTTAAAAAGCCCTGCTATAAATGTTCGCTACTCCGGCTACGTTAAACTGAAAGAACAGGGCGACAAAGCAACCGCACCTCTCAAAGCATTGCTCAACGATAAAAATCCATTCATAAGGGCTCGCGCAGTTTGGTTATTGCCGGTTAATGAGTTAGAACAATTATTATCGCACAACGACGCGTTGATTCGCGCAACAGCCTACCGTGCGCTAAAACAATCAGTACCTAACGTTATAGAATATGCGAAAAAAATGGTAAATGATGAATCGCCATTTGTTCAGCGTGAAGTTGCGGTTTCACTCATTGATGTTCCGTATGAGCAAAAAAAAGATATTCTATTTAGATTGATTGCAAAATGCAGGGATGAATGGATGTTGCAGACGATTGGCACCGCCCTTAAAGGCAACGAATCCGACGCTTACAGGGAAATAAAGAACACATTCGCAAGCGACGATAACACTATTCAAAAATATGCGTGGTTATTGCACCCTGCTGAAGCTATCAACGATTTGCAACAGGCGGCTAGTGATAATTCAACATCTACGCAAAATCGCCTGAAAGCGGTTACGGGTCTCGGCTTTGTGTCGGATAAAAAATCAATACCGGTTATTGAGAAGTTAACTTCCTCCCCTGATACAATGGTCGCTAAAACCGCAAAGTTCTGGCTTGGATTCAAATCGCCATCTTCGATTGTTGCGAAAAGCTCAGCTCCTCCTGTTTCAATGAATGCTTCTTCAAAAACCTATTTGATACGCGACGTTATAAATCTCAAACCTGATGTTTCCAATGGCACAACGCTGTTTAACGCCTATTGCAGAACATGTCATAAAGTACAGAACAACGGCGCCAACGTTGGTCCTGATCTCACATATACGGCCAAAAAATTCGACGACGAACAATTGATGAAGGCGATTATCTTTCCAAGCTCTGCGATCGCGTTTGGTTACCAGCCGTGGATGATTACCACAAAGAACAAATCAACTTTTTATGGGTTCCTGGTATCTAACACCAAAGATGCGATGATCCTCCGCGACCTCGCTGAAGTAAACTATACGATTTTGAAAAAAGATATTCTCTCTGCTGAAAAACAAAACAAAAGTCCTATGCCCGAAGCGGGGCAATTTGGTTTAAATGAACAGCAACTGCGCGATATTACGGGATACCTGAAATCTGTTGCGGATTAAACTTAACGAGCAGCCTTCAGTAAAGCACCTCCTTCATTGCCTTTAAAATCATCTCGTCGACTTTCATTAGCTCTTTGGCGCCTGGTGGCAGACCTAACAGGCAATGTATCTGCCCGGGAAAGCACTTATACCAAACACGCACTCCCGCATCTTTCAAACGCTGCGCGTACTCAGCGCCTTCGTCACGCACGGGATCAAATTCCGCAGTTATTATCACAGCCGGTGGCAAACCCGACAGGTCTTTACCGTTTAACGGACCCACTTCGGGGTTGTTCGTATTTTCATCCGGTGCATATACGCTTATATAATACTGGCAAAATTCTTTTGTGAGGAAGTAACCGGAAGCGTACTGCTGGTAAGAAGGATGCTTACCTGAATTCCCGGGATTATCGGTAGAAGGACAATTCAACGCCAGCAGTTTTATTTTGTGCGCAATGCCCTCCTGCCTGGCTTTCTGGCTCACAACTGCGGCAAGATTTCCACCAGCACTCGAACCCAGGATCACAATACGACCCGTATCACCACCAAATTTTTCTCCGTTTTCCGCGATCCACTTAAAAGCATTGTACACGTCGTTGACAGCAGCCGGGTATTTGTGCTCAGGCGCTATCCTGTAGTCAACAGCAAAAACGATAGCATTGTACACTTTGGCCTCCCTCCAGAATTCATACTCCATGAAAGGAAGTATCGGTGTTACAAAACCACCGGCATGATAACTGATAATGATCGGCATGTTCGTTGTATGCGCCGGGTTATACACCTGCACCGGAATGCTGTCGCCTGTAATCTTTATATACTGAACATCCGCTTTCGGAAACGCCGGGGATTTAATTTTCACATCCCTTATCTTTTCAACAGAAGTTGTGGATGGTGCAGAAAGATCAAAAAGTTTGGAACGGAGAGCCGTGGCCACCCGCGGGTCGAGATTACCACTATTACACACCTGTGCATCCGTAAAAAATGAGCCGTTAGCGAATAAGAGCGAAATAAAAATGCGCTTCATACTTTTCAACTTTATGAAACAAAGTTGAAGCGCATATCCCAATGGTTACTGGTAAGAAAACGACATTTCTGATATTAGAGAGCTATCCCTGGCCCCGAATAATCTTTCCGGCGCATTTTTTTCATCCTGCAATAAATATTCTGCAGGAGTTACACCGGCGAAGTCGATAAAGTCTTTAGCCAAATGTTGATAATCATGGTAGCCACATTCAAGCGCGGCACGCAGCCAGTCGCGGTCGGGGTAAAGATATTTTGTTTGAAAAACTTTATTGGCACGGGCGATTCGGGTGAACAGTTTAGGTGAAACACCCATGCGTTCTTTAAATTTTCGTTCAAACTGCCGTGTACACAAAAAGCTGTCTTTTGCGAGTTGGGTTATCCGTGAATTTTCCGGGTGCCTGATGATCGAATCCGCCAGGGCATCGAGCGGGTGCGCATCATTTTTTGTAGTTTGAAAAACATCAAGCAAAAATTGTTCAACGATAGCAATCATTTCACTATAGTTGCCCGTACTGCTTAACCGCTCGTTTACTAAACGTATCCTTTTCCCAAAAACAATTTCAGCATCAATAAATGTGTTGGTCAATTCGTGGTATGGAATACCAGTAACCCGGAATAGTATGCCCGGATGAAAGTTTACTAAAATCGTTATGAAATCGCTGGTCCCTATGTGCCTGTTGGTTCGTTCGGCAAATTGACCCATGATATAGGAAGGCGGCTTTCTTATAATCCTGTTGTCGGCAACATATTCTACAAGTTCATATCCTCGCGGGCAAAATCCGAGTGCCTGTTCAGGACGCGGCGCATAAGGCTTAAATGGAAGATTGGCTACGTCTGAAAATGTGAAGTGCCAGAGCTGATATCTCCTGGCATATTGCCGTAATGCCGGACATGGTAAGTACGATTGACCGATCATAAGCAACGTTTGACGTAATTCAATTTACAAAAAACCCTACCTCCCTTCAAACAAATCCCTTCCCAGCGTAAGCGCACGAATCTTGGCGTTTGCGATGGAGCGTTTCAACATCCAGAAACCACAATCAGGATGAATATATCTAACCCTGTTCTCACCTAAAACCGTAACCGCGTGCTCGAGTCGCTTTGCTATAAGTTCCGGGCTTTCCACTTCCGTACTTTTAATATCCACTACTCCCAAACCAACACCAATCTCAGGACGCAAATCTTTAAAATAACCCAGTTCACCATAGCCGCGGTGCGCAAACTCCAACACTACATGATCGGCATGCAGCGCATTCATATACGATAACAATTTATCCCACGTGCCCTTTTGCACACTCTGCCCTCCATAATTGCCAAAACAAAGATGTACCGCCGGCGTTTTAGGAACCGCGTCCAGCATCACATTGATAGCGCTCGCGGCCCACTCCCACTCTTCAGGCGATCCCGGTAAATTAGCCTCGTCTATTTGCACCACTTCCGCATCAATTTCAGCAATCTGTTTCGCCAGTACTGTTGCTAATGCATGAGCTAACGACGGCAAATCTTTATAATGATAATCCAGCAACGTTTTACTCAGCATGTGCGGACCAGTAATCGTAAACTTCAACGACGATTTCGTCAGCGGGCGAATTTTTTTATAGGCATTCACCAGGTCGAGCATGCCTTCATGAATGGCACCTTCCACGACAGCGGCAGGCTTCACACGAAAACCCATGCCTTTTTGCTTTCCAAAAGCCGCAACATCCGAACGTGTGATGTCGCTCCGAACATTTCCAAGTGGTCGCACAAAATATTCAATCATGCCGTTTGTCTCCGGATGATTAATATCGAACCGATACAATTCGCCATCGGCGACCACATCAATACCGGCGAGCTCCTGCGTTTTCAATACCACCATCGTGGCATCTTCTACAGCTTGCGAACCCGGGCAAGCCGCGAGCCAATCCAACATCGGGTATGAACCAACTACAGTTGTTTTGATCATAATATTTATAATTTAATTGACGGGTGACAGTAGTATCAACCGCGGTTAATCTTTGTAAAGATGGCCGTATCCAAAAATTTTCCATTAAAGAAACAGTTCTCTTTAAAATATGCTTCCTGCACAAATCCCAGGCTTCGCAACAAAGCAATCGAAGCAATATTCTGCGGATTAATATCGGCAGTGATTGTATGAAAGCGTATTGTTTTAAATCCATAGTCTACCACCGCTGCCAACGCCTCCTTCATTATCCCTTTCCGATGGTATGCAGTATGCAACACATAACCAACTTCGCATCTTGCATTCGCCCGGTCTACATGAAATAAACATATATAACCAATCATTTTATCGTCGGGCACAAGTGAAATTCCCCACAGGATAACTTCATTCTTTGCAATAAGATGGTTCATATCATCAATATATCTCACCGCATCCTCAACAGAAACCGCACGGGGCCGGTCCACAAACCGCTGCACTTCAGCATCGGAACGTAAAAAGAACATTTCATGCGCATCAGCAGTTGTAACTTTACGCAAACGCAACCTCGCTGTTCTAATTTCAGGAAAAGGATCGAATTGAAGTCTTACCATAACGCGAATGTAACGTATGATCAAAGTTCAGAAAGGGAGGCGGGGTCGACGGCGCCATCCACCGTAAAGGCGGACCGCAAATCGCCTTTGTTACTGTGAGCTATCGGTCTTTAAAAGCAGCGTTTATGAACCCGGTAAAGAGCATGAGAGCGGAGTAATTTTATTCCTTCCCTAACGAATTAAAATACTTATCCGTTTTCAAAATTAATATCCAATCGTTCTCGCCCCTGCTATTTTTCCCAGGTGTCACAAATTCACGTTGCGTCCAGTGCGACAGCGGCGACCCATTAATTTTTTTCATCGCTCCGCTTGAAGGATCGAGCCAGGTGGCCCACGCACGTTTCTTCATTACAGTAACATCAACAGTAATCCTGCCGTCGTGTGACGGCGGAATATAGGCAACGAGCAACGATCCATCGGCGGTAGCAGCTGCAGCCACATAGTTTGTCGCTGTATCCGACCCCTCGCCTTTCAGTATGAGTTTCCGCATTCCATTCATTCCTGAAGGCACCAGTTTCCACCACTCTATTGATTTGATAAACCGGTTGAGCCTGTCCATATCGAGGGTCGCCTGGGTATTCAGGTGTTCCTGCCAGTGTGGATCAATAAATGGATAGATGTAACCATTACCCGCGATATAACCACCCGTGGTTGTCAGCCATCCCCACCATTGAAACCGTCGCACAGGCTGCGTAGCATGCGGATTGTATTTTGTTCCATCGGGACCTTCCTCATCATACGGCTCTTCAAGAAGGAACGCGGGTATAACCGGGGTATGCCCATACGCTTTCCGGCCGAGCGTAACGACACCCACACTGTCCCATGTATAAACGCCGTTAAGATTCATCTCATGACCAAAATTTTCCTGGTCGGCGGCATTTTGTCCGCTGAACGATTCGGCGGTATAATGCGTGGATTGCTGGCCTGGAACGCTTTTCAAACCTGCTATCAATGCCGCTTCGGCTTCCACTTCAACAGGTTTAAATTTACCCTGGTCACCGAGAAGCATCCAAACGATGTTCTTCTGGTTTTTATACCGCTCCGCTATCCATGCACCGTACTGTTTTACTTTCTCTGGCCCATTTGCCAGCAGCTCCTGCATCCATCCCTGGTCGCCGCCATCGTAACCGACATAAGCAGGAAACATAAAAACAAGCACACCTTTCGACTCGCAATAGTTTAAAAATTCATCCACAAATCGCCAGTACTTCTCATTGGGCGTGGTAAGATCGGGCGCCTCGGCGAGTGTGTCTTTGTAAACAAGCGAACCCTTCCACGGCGATCCGTTTAATTGTTTTAAAAATGGCAGATCGAGGTCGCCATTGAATGGTGGATGGTTAACGGTTGGCCAATGGAAAATAACGGCCATTTCGATGGCATTATAGGCATGCGAAACAGTGTTTTCAATATACTTTTTATACCCTGACGCCGGCTGCGAAATAATGCACCACGACGTACGGCCGAGTATGGGAAAAGGCTTACCGTTCGCGTCTACAAGATGGCGGTTATTTTCGCTTGTTTTAACCGGAAATTTAACCTGTGAGTAAATGGTGAATGTCGGGAATAAAAGGAGGAATGCTACACGGAATAACATAATTTCTGTGCGGAGTTTTTTTGGAAATATACAAACTCATTTACTCATTCCTCAAACTATTCACCGGGTTAGCCGCAGCGGCCTTAAACGCCTGCACACTCACGGTAATGAGCGCAATCAAAACAGCTGCACCACCGGCGATCACAAACAACACCCAACCAATATTGATACGGTAAGCAAAATCCTGCAGCCATTTATAAATTCCCCAATACGCCAAGGGTGTAGCAATGACTATGGAAATACTCACAAGCATCACAAAATCTTTCGTGAGGAGTGTAACTATATTGGTTACACTCGCGCCCAGCACCTTGCGAATGCCAATTTCTTTCACACGTTGCTTTGCCGCATAAGTAATCAACCCCCACAATCCAAGACATGATATCAGCAACGCAAGCGCTGAGAAAATCCTGAAGAGATTATATAATCTTACTTCAGATTTATATAACGCATCAAGTGCCTCATCAAGAAAACTGAATTCAAAAAAACCTTTGGGAAACACATGCTTATAAGCAGTTTCTATTCCGGCAATAGTAACAGGTGCATCTCGCCCGGTAATCTTTACACTTAATTTCCGGCAAAACGGCAAATATTGTGTAAGCATCGTGGGCTTTACCTCTTCATGAAGTGAACCCACATTAAAATCTTTCACTACACCCACAATTTCCGGGTGCCAGTCGTTAATTCCTGCCCAGAATCGTTGTCCGATCGCTTCCTCAGCGGATTTAAAGCCCAGTTCCTTTATCAATTTTTCATTTACAATCGTCTTTGGAAAAAGCCGATCCCCCGGTACGCTCCCCGCAATCGCATTGGTATCCGATTCAACAAAAAAACGACCGGCAACAAGTTGAAGATTGTATACCGACGGATAATTTGCATCCGTCATAATGGTCACCACATGTTTCTGGCCCGGATCATCGGGACCCGTCATGCTCATCAGCGTTCCCCAATGCGTATTCTCGCCACCACTTGGCGGACTCGTGGAAAACGACCAACCTTTAACGCCTTTTACTTTTGAAAGTTCATTTTCCAATACCTCTTTCTTCGAACGCGTAAGCAATTCAGGTGAACCTCCTCCAACAGGAAGCGAAAACACAATAACATTCTCTTTGTCGAACCCGAGATTCTTGTGTCGCATAAAGTTCATTTGCTTACCAATCAGCAACAGCGCCATTAACAAACAAACTGAAATCGTGAACTGCACAACCACCAGCCCTTTACGCAGGAAAATAGACTGCAGGCCTGAACTTACCGGCCCCGATTTTAATGTGTTTGACGGATGAAACTTTGTGATGATCCACGCCGGATAAATACCTGCAAGCAATGCGGTAACCAAAATGCCCCCGGGCAGCGAAAAGAAAAGAACAGGTGATTGAATAAAATCGAAACTAAGTTGTTTATCACTAAGCGCGTTAATGTAAGGAATGGTCAATTTTGTAAGAAGGAGGGCACAAAGTGTCGAAAGAAATACAAGCATTAAGGATTCGCTTAAAAACTGCAAAATCAATTGGCCTCTACCCGCACCCACTACTTTTCTCACCCCGATTTCTTTCGCCCGGTTTAGTGATTGCGCGGTCGACAAATTAATAAAGTTGATGCAGGCCAAAACGAGAACCGCAAATCCAACACTACCGAAAAAGTAGAGCCAGCTTGAATTTATCGCTTTCACCCAATAACCACCTCCCCGGTATTTCGATTCAAAGTGAACATCGCGCAACGGTTGAAGTTCAATTTCCGAGCGCGAATTTTTTCCCATCCATTCCTGATTGTTCAGGAACCTGTCGTAAATACTTTGCAAAGAGGCCTGTAAAGCATTGTTTGGTTTTACACCTTCGGGCAGAACAATAAACGTAGAACCGCCGGATACAGAACCGTAATGCGTCGGATTTGTCATCAGGTAATTCTGATTATCAGCAAATGACAATAACACCGAAGCATTAAGATGCGTGTTAACCGGAAAATCTTCGATCACACCTCCAACAATGATATTGAAGCTGTCGTTGTAGATAAAAGTTTTATTCAGTGCATTTTCGTTACCGAAAAATTTCCTTGCAGTAGATGCCGTAAGCACAGCATGATAAGGTTTTTTCAGAGCGGCTTTCGCATCACCTTCAATTACTTTTACATCAAACACGTCAATAAATTCAGGATCGGTCATCATTACACGATCCTGCCTGAAACGTTTTTGAGGATTTATCTCAATCACGTTCCCCTGGAAAACATGATGCACTTTGGTAACGTAGCTTATGCCCGGCACATCTTTCCTGATTTGATCGGCAAGAGGAAACGGTGTAGAGAAGTCGAAATTCTTTTGCCCGAAATCAATCCACACGTGGTTTACCCTGTAAGTTCTTTCCGACAAAGACTGGTAGGTGTCGAAAGTTGTTTCATATTTTATAAACAGCCCTATCATTAAACATACAGCGATGCCAAGCGTAAGTCCAATGATGTGAAGTGAAGTAGTAAATTTATTTCTAATGAATCTGCGGATGATGAATAAGAAGTTGCTAAGCAGCATCTGGATTTTTGAAATTACATACGGCAAACGTAAGTCCAAATAACAAAAATCCTGATTATCAACGAAATTATTCGTATTACATGAAACCTGGTTGTACGGTTTCGATACAATTGTGTCCGGAATTTTAGTAAGATTCAATAAGGAATAAAAAAAAAATCCGGAGCCTTGTCTACCTTTTCAAGAACTCCGGATCGTAACCAAACGAACTGCTGCTTAGTGGCCAAGTAACTATTAAGAACTACGACTACCCATGTTAAATGTGGCAGACCGGTAAAGACCGATCTGCCTGAAATTTCAAACTAACAGGAATTTTAACCTGTTTATAGAAGGTCTAATCCATCTCAAAGATGTTCTAAAAA
Source organism: Chitinophagaceae bacterium (assembly GCA_016786745.1). Taxonomy (GTDB): domain Bacteria; phylum Bacteroidota; class Bacteroidia; order Chitinophagales; family Chitinophagaceae; genus Flavitalea. The sequence continues at coordinate 27,070 of JAEUVS010000027.1, forward strand.
TGATTTCGATCAAACAGCATTTACACCTTTAATACGCGGGTGTTTTAACGGGGTGTACTCATCGCCTTTATGAGCTTAGCAAGTAAGGCAGGGACCTTCACTTTAGGATCGCCTTTACCTAATGTTTCTATGGGGAGATAACCTTTATAAGATGATTCTTTAATTATTTTCATCAGCTTCTGTATATCGGTGTCCACTTCATTTCCCCCGATAAAAATCTTCTCCTTGATTTGCCAGTTAACCGCATGCTTAACCGACTTCTTTATTTCCTCGTATGGATCATACACGCGATAGCTTCCTGTATCAAGTATTAAACCCAGCCATTCTGAATTTACTGATTCAATAACGTAATTAATCTGCTCTGCTGTTTGCAGGAAGTCGGCGTGATTCTGTAAACCGATTACCACGCCATGTTGTTTACCGTAGTCGACACACGTTTTGATATCTTCAATCATCCACTCTGTAACTTGTTCTCTCGTCGCGCTGTTGTCCTGTTGTCCTGCAAAAATTCTGATGACAGGGGCGCCGATTTTCGCTGCTACATGCACCCAATCTTTAACAAGTTGTACTTCCTTACCTCTCTTCTCTTTGCCATCGAGGGTAAAATTATTCCTGACCCCGGTACCACTGATTTCCAGGCCTGCGTCAAAAGCCCTGCGTTTTACTTTGTACAGGTATTCATCGTCGGGCGCCTGCGGGTATCCTTTGAGATAATACCCGGTGATATCTACAGCATCGAAGCCGGTTTCAGCGCAATAATCAATCAACTCAAAAACATCCATCTGGCCGCCGAGCAGCATGTCGTTAAACGAAAAGGCGTTGAGACTGGTTTTTAACCGTGATGTTCGCGGTTGAAATGTTTTCGTTGATGCGATTCCAAATGCGGAAGGCATTACCAGCAAAGACGATAAGAACGAACGGCGACGAAGAGTTGACATCTTATTTATATTAAGAATCCGCTATAATTTACGAAAGAAAACTATCGGTTATCGTTATCACTCCATACACGCCGAGAAATCCAATCGAGAGCACGCTGACCCATAGAAATATGTCGCCCATCAACGACTTGGACAGAAAGTAATTTTTTTTATAACGAAACCAGACGGCTGCGTAAGCAACGAGCAGCAATAATACGGATCCCACAAATCCACCTGAAAGAATCATTATCGTTGGCAATTCAACAAAAAAGTATGCGAGTATCCATGTTACGGGAAACACCCATGCAAGAATTCCAACGATTTTTTTTCTCGACCGTTCTTCTGAAAAATTAATCCATTTGAATTGTCCGAAGATGTCTGAAAATAGTCTTGTCCAATACGCAAGTGTCGCAAACACACTCGAGAACAGCACGAAGAAGGCGCCTACGAGATAAATGACCCTTACTCCTTCTCCAAGAGTAAATGTGTAGATGTTCGCGAGCAACCTTACCAACTCATTGCCGTCTGGTATATTTTTATTATCGCTAAGAATAGCTGCACCCAATATGTAGAATGCTGCTGTTACAATGGTGTAGATAATCATAGCTACAATCGCGTCGAGGCGCATTACGCTGATCCATCCGTTTGCGCGTCGCTTCCACCCGTCGGTATTTTCATAAGGGCCCGTATACGCAGCGTAGCCCTTTTCGATACACCAATAGTTGTACGCGATAATTTCGTCGCTCGCTACACCTGTAATGCCAAAAGCGCCGATTGCATAAATGATATATTCAGGGGGAAGCCTGAATTGCAGTCCACTCATCACTTCACCAGCGGAAACGCTGTATGGTGTATATGCAACGGCTATTAGCGACACCAACGTAAATACAGTGAACAGCGCTACCATGAAGATGGACGACTGCTCGATAACCTTATAGTAATTCCGGAAAATTAAAATGGCTACTATGATTCCAAGCAGAACAACCCATACAAATACGGGTACTGCGGGAAACAGCTGAAACAACACCAGTGCCGAACCTCCCAGCATACCGCCTACCTGTATCACTTTCAAAAGTGTAAGCAGGAATACCACCCATACTGCCCACTTGCCTTTTCCTGGTAATGCTGCGAAAGATTGCATCGGCGTGGCGCCGCTTGTTATAGCCGTACGGCCGAATTCGAGCTGTATGGCCACTTTGATCAGGCAGCTGACAATAATCACCCAAAAAGCGATGAAACCGGCTTTAGCGCCAAGAATTGTGGTAGCGATAAGCTCACCGGATCCCACAATAGAAGCCGAAAGAATAAATCCTGGGCCAAGAAATTTTATCTTCGAAAAGAATGAACGGGGTGGTTCTTTGATCAGTGAAGGGTTTAGTGCGTATTTGTCGGCAGCCATGTTCTACAATATAATAACGTTTAAATTTAAATGATGAGAAATTCGTGGATTCTCCTGTTCATCGTTACCAGCATGAGTATTCATTGCGGCGTGAACAATGAAACGATAATCACCGTAACCGGGCCCATTAAGGCGAATGCGGCAGGAGCTATCGTGCCCCATGAACATGTGCTGGTTGATTTCATCGGCGCTGATTCCATCCAGCCGGGGCGCTATAATGCGGACAGCGTTTTCCAAAGAGTGTTGCCAGACCTGAATGGCCTGAAAAATTCAAATTGCAACACTTTGTT